>CAIJIZ010000335.1 GCA_903820735.1 uncultured Pirellula sp. | reverse complement strand
GTTTCAAAGACCGCCGGGTCGACGTTCTGCAAACAACTTGCACCCCAAAGCAATGCTTCTCGATTCCGCACATCTCTCAAGCGAACGGTTCCCGCCTCAGACTCGCGAATCACGACTTCTCCTAGCAGTCCTGCAATCTGATCAATCCCCAACGCCGCACTGCTCCCCTCCCCACCCGATCGACTTGCTTCGACACTTTGTGCGACTTGATGCATCCCTTGAAACAATGCTTGCCAAGTCGATCCGGCAATACCTTGCCCCATCGTTTGAAACGGCGGATCCTCCATCACCACTCCCTTCACCCGTTCAGGGACTTGGCCAGCCCCATAAGCCGCCACCATCGCACCGAGGGAGTGCCCGACAAGCACCACTTTGGTATCAACTACCTGGCGGAGCACTTCGACAAGATCCCTGGCGTAGTCCCTAACGAAATACGTCTCCGCGCGATCCGATTGCCCATGACCGCGATGGTCAACCGCGAAGATCGTCCAAGCTGGATCAAGGAACGGGATGACTGGCTCCCAATCTCTCCAACAACGGGTAACGCCGTGCATCAAGAACAACACGGGCTCTCCGGCCTGCCGCAAACCGATACGCAACTTGCGTTTGTTCTCTACAAACAACCATCGCTCTTCGAATCCACTTATCATCGCATTCGCCCCGACTCTTCCTATTCGCCCCGTATCTACCTATTCACTCCGTATCGTTCCTAACGAACTCTCTCATCCTTGATGACCGTCGGAAACGGCTTGGCCAATTGCCCTGCTTTGATCGCGCCACCTTGCAAGACAGCGACAAAGCGTTTGCGATCTTCAAGGATCGAAATATCTTTCAAAACATCCCCATCGACAACGAGCACATCTCCAAGCTTCCCGACTTCCAACGTTCCGAATTCATCTTCTCGCCCCATGATCTGCGCGCCGGTTTTCGTCGCACACATGATGACTTCCAAAGGTGTAAACCCGACTTCTTTCACGAAGAACGTCAGCTCCTTTGCATAGTCTCCATGCGGATTCCACCCAAAGCCGTAATCACCACCCATCCCCAACCGCCCACCGGCTCGAAGTATCTTCAATGCGCTTTGAATCCCACCGTCAAGGGTCTCTTGGTGACCATCGATCACACACTGCGGCAGTCCGAATTCAGGCCCAAGCTCCACGCTGGCTTTTTCGAAATACAACGCGGGGACGCAAGGCACATCGCGTTCGAGCATCAAGTCGAGGGCTTCGTTATCCATAAAAGTCCCATGCTCAATGCAATCGTATCCTGCGCGAAGCGCATTCTTGATCCCCTCGGTAGCTCGACAATGACCGGTAACTTTAAGCTTGTGGTTATGCGCGGTGGCAACCACCGCATGCATCTCCTCGAAAGTCATACAAAGTGTGTGGTGATCGTTCGCATCCGGTGAAGCAGCATCTCCGGTGGGGTAGGTTTTTACCCACTCGATTCCGTCCTTGACCAACGCCCGTACAGCCTTCCTCGCGTCATCGACACCATTGATGATAAAGACCAGCCCCTCCATCCCGATCTTGCGAAATTCTGGATTCCAATCCATGAGCCCACCCGCCGAGCAGATCTCTCTGCCACTCGCAGATAACCGTGGCCCCGCCACCAAGTCTTCTTCGATCGCTTTCTTCAACCACACATCGATGTTGAACAGACAACCACCCGACCTGGCAGCTGTGTAACCACATTCGAGAGCAAGCCGCGCGTTGACGCTTGTCAGCAGCGATACATACTCAACGGGATACTTGATATCGAGATCTTCCAACGCAGCGATATTGAAGTAGGTGGCGTGGAAGTGAGCTTCCACCAAACCAGGCAATATGGTCCCACCCTTCGCATCGATCCGAACTGAATCGGGAGGGACTGCCGGTTTCCCAGCTGCTGGTCCAACATACGAGATCTTCCCATCCTTGATCACCACGACGCTATCTTGCATCGCCGGCTTTCCGGTCCCATCGACAACTTGACCGTTAGAAATAACGGTCACACCTGTGGCTAGTTTCATGGTAGTTACTCCGACCTGGGAACCTGCGTCCCCAAGTATGCTATTCGGCAAAGAAGTATGCTATTTGGCAAAAGTAGTTGAGAGAGGAAACAACTTGAGCGTTACGCCAGAATCGGTTTGATCAAGTTCCCGTGAATGTCAGTCAGTCGGAAATCGCGCCCCTGGAAACGGTAGGTTAGCCGCGTATGGTCGATCCCAAGTAGATGGAGAATGGTCGCGTTCAAATCATGCACGTGAACTGGATCCCGCGTGATGTTGTAGCAGTAGTCATCGGTCTCTCCATGCACATACCCACGCCGGATCCCAGCACCGGTTAGCAACGTGGTAAAACAACGAGGGTGATGGTCACGACCGTAATTCTCCGCCGTCAACGCCCCCTGCGAATAAACCGTTCGACCGAACTCCCCGCCCCAAACGATCAACGTGTCGTCGAACAAACCTCGTTGCTTGAGATCTTCAATCAATGCCTTCGTAGGTTGATCGGTGTCGCGACACTGAAGCTTGATCGCATTGGGCAGATTACCGTGCAGATCCCATCCCATATGAAAAAGCTGAACAAACCGCACATCCCGCTCTGCAAGTCTTCGGGCTAATAAACAATTCGCTGCATACGAACCGGGCTTCTTTACATCTGGACCATACATGTCGAGTACATGCTGGGGCTCGTCGGAGACATCAAGCAATTCCGGAACGCTCGTCTGCATACGAAAGGCCATTTCGTACTGACTAATTCGCGTCTGAATCTCCGGATCGACGAGCTGCTCATGATGCTGCGCGTTGAGCTCACTGATACGATCAAGCGTCTTGCGGCGGCGCTGCGCATCGATCCCCTTGGGATTCGACAAATACAACACGGCATCCCCACGATTGCGGAACTTGACCCCCTGGTGCTTCGATGGCAAAAAACCCGAACCCCACAATCGATCATACAACGGTTGATCATCCGGTCGGCCTGTTCCGAAGGAGGTTAACACCACGTATGCCGGCAAGTCTTGATTCTCGCTCCCAAGTCCATAGCTGATCCACGATCCGATACTCGGCCGACCAGCAAGCTGAGAGCCGGTCTGACAGAACGTAATAGCCGGATCGTGATTGATCGCCTCAGTATGCATCGAGCGTATTTGACACCAGTCATCGGCTAACGATGCCATATGGGGCATGATTTCGCTAAACCACATCCCGGACTTGCCGTGCTGATCGAATCGAAATGCAGTGGGAGCAACTGGGAATGTCGATTGCCCAGAAGTCATCGTGGTCAAACGTTGCCCTTGCCGAATCGAATCGGGCAAGTTCTCACCACGCCTTTGTGCCAACTCGGGCTTCCAATCAAACAAATCCATCTGCGAAGGGGCACCCGACTGAAACAAATAAATGATTCGCTTGGCTTTCGCCGCAGGAGCACCTTGCCCCCCCGCAACTCCCTCTTGGGCCAACACCTTGCTACCGGATTCTTGCGCACGACCAATCCGCGAATCCAAACCAGCCAAAGCCCCCATCCCCAGACTCGCAGCGGCGGATCGCAAAAAGGTTTGGCGGTTCACCGCGCGGAACGCTGATGTAATACGCATTTGCTCGTCAGATGAATTCATCGCTTTTCAAACCTTTAAAAACTTCGGAAAGGCATTTTGCCCGCAATCATTTGCTTAAAACGAATATCCACATCAACATCACTTGAATATCCACGTAACGTCCAGCGAGCGACCGAAATCGCTCATCAGCTACCTATTCTCGAGTGATGACTTCATCGAGATTCAGCAAAACATTCCCCGCCAGCGTGAAAGCCGCAAGCTGTGCAGGATTGAAATTCTCCGATTTTGATTCACCAAACTTCCGCAACTCCTCGGCTTGCTCTGGATGCTCGCTGTAATAACCAACATCCTCCTTCCAACTATCGACTAAGACTCGCAGTTCCCGATCGCTTGGATTTCGCGTAGTGGCTAAACGAAACCCGTAACGAAGCTTTTCTTCGGGCGATTCCGACGAGTGCGTGAGCATGCGTTGTCCCAGCTTCCTGGCGGCCTCAACAAAGGTGACTTCGTTCAACAGTGATAACGCTTGCAAAGGCGTATTGGTACGAGATCGTTTGACGGTGCAAATCTCTCGATTCGGTGCGTCGAACAACAGCATCGTCGGCGGAGCGGCGGTCCGTTTCCATACGGTGTAAAGGCTTCGCCGATACAAGTTATTGTCCTGGTCATGCCGGTAATTGCGAAGGTCCCCATAGACGCTTGTCTCATCCCACACCCCATCGGGCATGTATGGACGAACGCTCGGCCCGCCCACTTTCTCGGTTAACAAACCACTGACTTGCAACGCTTGATCGCGAAGCAGTTCACCGGAGAGTCGGAATCGCGGCCCCCGCCCCAACCACCTGTTGTCAGGATCAAGTTCCAAAAGTCGCTCCTTCCCAGCCAAGCTTGCACTTTGTTGATAAGCGAAGCTCATAACGATTGTCTTCTGAAGGGCTTTCATATCCCAACCATGAGCAGGTTGCTGACCGACTCGCAGAGTCCACGTCGGGTCCATGAATTCCAAGGCTAACCAATCGAGCAGTTCCGGGTGGCTGGGCCATTCCGATTGCGATCCAAAGTTCTCCGTGGTCTTTACCAATCCATTCCCCATGAACTTCTCCCACATCCGGTTGACCCAAACGCGCGCAGTCAAGGGGTTATTCCGATCCGCGATCCATCGTGCGAGCCCGAGTCGATTGTTCGGATCGGATTCCCGCATCGGGGGTAATACTTTAGGTAGTGACGCTTCTACCTTATCACCACGCTTGTCGTATTCCCCTCGAATCAACACGAATGCATCGCGAGGTTTCTCAATCTCTTTCATAACCATCACTGTCGGCAACTTCGCTTCCAACTCAGCGATGCGTTTGCGGACATCTTCAATCTTCCTGAAAGCCACATGATAGGGGCCATTGCCACTTTTCCGGTAATACTCTTCAAGCTCTTTGCGTTGCGCTTCGGTCCGATCCTCGGCACGGATCGCCAACAAGTTCTTCAATGAGTCCGGTACTTGAGGACCGTTAATGGCCACGGCATCCTTCGGTATAGACGTTGAGGCTAACCGAAATCGTCCGATGTTATGTTGCCCAAGAGTTTGCTGCACCAGTCGTATCTTCAGTTGCGAATCGGCGAGAATTTCGATCGGAGTTTCAAGCAGGAACATCGCCCGGCAGATCTCCTTGCGAGACGGTCCATCAACTGCCCAACCCTTGCCGGGGTCCCCTCCGATCGTATTACCGATCTCCCATCCCTTTTGCGAATAATCCGCTTCCGCCCTCACAACCTTGCCGATCAATGGCTTGGCGTCTGAACCTTGAGTCACTTCGATCTCAAGCCTAGTCAACACAAAGTTTCCGTTTGGGTAACGGCCAAGACTTTGCTGTGGAAGACTCGCGTCGGGAAAACATTCCAAGAGAATTCCCGTCAGAGGACCAGGGGCAACCGACGATGTAATTTCATAGATATCATGGTTTGGATTCGGACCGCTGGCTAAATAACTACCGTCTGCTTGACGAGCAAGCGTCGCACCGCTTTGAGCGGTAACCGCTGTCGCAGAAAGTGTCCTCCATGTGGGCTGGTCGGCAGCGATAGCCTTCATCAACTCGGCTTCCCAAGGCACCATCTCTTCAGCGATCTTCGCATTCGCAATTTCCAAGGCACTGATCGACGTTTGCAGTTCCGTCTCCAGGCCCTTTACTTGATCGCGATGTTCATTTGTAGGTACCGCAATTACCGGCTCGGTGTTTCTCGACTCACCTTGCAGCGTTCCACTTTCGGCAACGTTATTGAAGTAAGCAAAGAGCGAGTAAAACTCACGCTGAGAAATCGGGTCGTACTTATGATCGTGGCATCGACAGCAGTTAAAGGTTAGAGCCATCCACGTCAAACCAGTCGTCTCCAAGCGATCGATGACGGTCTCCACACGCCACTCTTCCGCAATGATCCCACCTTCACCATTAAGGCGATGATTGCGTTGAAACCCACTGGCGACTTTCTGGTCAAGCGTCGCATTCTCGAGCATATCGCCCGCTATCTGCTCGATCGTGAATTGATCGAATGGCATATTCTTATTGAAAGCATCGATCACCCAATCACGCCAAGGCCATTGCTGGCGCGAAGAATCGACTTGAAAGCCATTGCTGTCTGCATAACGTGCAAGGTCGAGCCAAGGGAGTGCCATCTGCTCACCATAGTGAGGAGAATCAAGCAATCGATCCACCACTTTCTCGTAGGCATCCCCCGACGAATCAGCCAAGAAGTCATCTAACTCTTCGAGGGTTGGCGGTAGACCTGTAAGATCAAGCGTAACACGACGCAGCAACGTCTCTTTGGTCGCACGTGAGGAAAACCCCATTCCTTGCGATTGCAATTTCGCCAATAAAAAGCGATCGATCGGGTTTCGATACTCCTGTTCCAATTCAACCAAGGGGACTGTCGGTTTACTAGGTGGCAAAAAAGCCCAGTGCCCTTCGTATTTCGCACCTTGCTCGATCCATCGCCGCAAGCTTTGCACTTGAGCTTCACTCAAGGGCTTACCAGTCGAAGGGGGTGGCATTTGAAGATCAGCGTCGGCAGATGTGATCCGTGCGATCAGTTCGCTAGTCGTCGGATCATTCGGTACGATCGCAATTTTTCCCGAATCGGCCGGTTCAACTGCTGCCTCACGCTTGTCAATGCGCAACCCACCCTGCTGTTGCTGCGCATCAGGACCATGGCACTGAAAACAATGCTCGGAGAGTATCGGCCGAATATCCCGGTTAAAGGACAGTGGTTCCTCCGCTTGTACTGCAACGGAGACAATCCACAACGACCACACAAAAATCGGTAGTCGGAACCGCAAGGCTGGGGCTGATAAATCGGTGTGCATAGCGATTAAAGGCCAGGGTTGTTAAAGGCGGGTGTTGTTAAAGGCCAGGTTGGGTAAAGGCCAGAGTGGGTAAAGGCGGTGGTGGGTAAAGGCCGGAGTGGGGTAACGGCCGGATTGGGGTAATGGTGGAGTGGGGAACAGCCGGGTGGGGAACAGTAGGGTGGATCTCAGCAGTCCATTGGTTATACCTCAGAAATACCCGAGAACCAACCGGCAAAGCTTCGCATCGGTTACAATCCGCCCAGCGACGCGACTTCAACACAGTGAGTGTAGAGGGCAATTTGCCGTTTTGTCGGTCCTGTCCACTGTCTTTAGCTAGAAGGTACAGCACATGCGAGGTTGGAATTCCTTGCTTCCACTCTTGAGAATCCTGGCGACCTATTCGATGGTCTGGGTTCTGCTCGGACTCTGCGTGTTCTTCTCCATGATGACGATCCGTATGCAGCAACCCACCCCCAGGGAAGCTTTAGAGCAGTTATGGGGCGATGGGGCTCCGACTCAATGGGGAACCGTGGTGGTCGCAAGCGGCAGCAATGAAGACTCTTTCTTTGCTAGTGAATTCGCGGATCGGTGGAAGTCCAGGGGTGTATCGAACGAGAGGGATCGTATTTGGACTGGAACGCCTCAAGAAATTCGCAAACGAATCCAAGAGGACAAGTCTCAGTCACTCGAATTGATCCTTGCGCCCGATGCGAGCAAGTGGGTATTGTTCGAGGGTATCGATGCGAAGTTTCCAGATAAAGACTTGAAGCTCACTGTCGTGGGTGGATCGCGATGGCCGAATTTCCTCAAAACTCAAAATCTAATCAACATCGTCAATCGCATCGTTGAGATCGCCATTCTTGCAGTGGGTATGACGCTTGTGATTCTTACCGGCGGCATCGATTTGTCCGTCGGAAGCTTGATTGCCTTATCCGCAGTGGTAACCACCAGCATCATTCGAGACTACTTCGGAGGAATCGATGCGACAAGCTTGGGGATCAGCACCGCAGGACTTCTTGGAATCGCTTTATGTGGCCTCTGCGGCTTGGCAAACGGCATTTTCATCGTGGCCTTTGGCATCCCCCCTTTCATCGCAACACTCGCCATGATGATGATGGCAAGCGGCGGCGCGTTTATGATCTCCCAAGGTCAATCGATCGATCGAGTACCTACCGAATTCGTATGGCTTGGACGTGGCACTTGGTTCGGAATTCCGGTCGCCGTCTGGTTGATGTTAGCCATATTCGCGCTGGCTCATTGGGTGATGAAGTACACCACATTTGGCCGAAGCATCTACGCCATCGGAGGGAACGAAGTCGCCGCAAGACTTTGCGGGGTCCGCGTACCGAAGATCTTGCTGATCACCTACACGCTCTCTGGGATGCTTGCAGGTCTCGGAGGGGTGATTATGGCAAGCCGACTTGGGTCTGCCGAAGCTAAATACGGCGCGATGTACGAACTGCATGTCATCGCGGCTGTTGTCGTCGGCGGAACCTCTCTGCGCGGTGGCTACGGTACCATTTTCGGCACTCTGATCGGTGCATTGATCATCGCTGTCATCGAGAATGGTATGAATCTTATGCAAATCGATAGCTATGCCCAAAAAGTGGTCTTCGGTGCAATTATCCTTGGAGCTGTTTTGATCGACCGATTCCGCCGCGTAACCTAACCATGGAAAACAACCCATTCGCCCCTCCCACACCCGGCGATGATTTTCATTCACCTCCTGAACGTGTGATAGCAAGCCCCCTTATCATGGGGCTCGAATGGACTGCTGCATTGCTGTTCAATCTTATTGTGCCAGTCCTTATCGGTTGGAGCATCACCGACTCCAACGCCAAAATTGGTGTCGCAGCAGCCATCGCATTGTTTCTTCTTGCTGGCTACGTAGCATGCAACTACTATCCCTTGCTGATGCTCTTTACCATTCGAGGGTCGATTTTTGTCGGTGTCTCGCAAATCATCCCCGCGCTGCATCTGATGATGGGACTCATGAGCTTGGAATTCCTCGCAATCCTAGGACTGATTTCCAAAGATCAGGCAGTTACCTTAACCGGCTTCGTGATGGGCTTTCTCATGACTGTAGCACTCGGCCTACAACTCCTGATTATTTCCCTAGGACTCGGGCTAATCCTGCGACTGATTACTCCCGACCGTTGGTGGCTGGCAAAAAATTCTTGATCCACGTCTTGCGTACTAAGCCTTCTTGAGCGGCATGCATTCTTTAGCACCATGCCACGAATCCTGCTGCATGCTTATCGATTCAAGATGGCCATGGTACACTCAGGTACAAGGTCGAAAGCCCAATCCAAGGTGGGTCTGCAAATGCAAGACCTGCGGGCAACGTCAGTTTTTCAATGGATCGGATCAGGATACTTTTTGCGATGAGTTCAAGCAGCCTTGAATCGAACGGAACAACATCCCCCTCAAAGCCCTTGCGTTACGGGATTATCGGGTCTGGAGCACTAGGAGGATACTACGGTGGCTTGATGGCCAAAGCCGGACTCGATGTTCACTTTCTCTTCCATTCCGACTTCCATCACGTCAAGAAACATGGACTGAAGGTGGATAGCAAGAACGGTGACTTCCACCTACCAAGCGTCCAAGCGTACGATTGCGTCGATAACATGCCACCCCTCGATGTGGTCATCCTTGGATTAAAAAGCACTCAAAACCATCAATTGCCAAAGCTGCTTAAGCCTTGGCTCCATTCAAAGACCATCGCATTGGTACTCCAAAACGGGTTGAATGTCGAACAAGCCACCGCAGCGGTCTTGGGCCCCGAACGCATCGCTGGAGGTTGCTGTTTCCTGTGCTCGAATAAAGTAGGCCCAGGCCATATCCGACATCTGGACTACGGCCGGATTGTTTTCGGTGCGTATCGCGGAGTTGATTCAAATGCGATTGGGCCAGATCAAGAAATCCTATCCCAAATTCACCAAGACATGAATCTCGCTACCATCGAATGCCATCTTACCGACGATCTTCCGACGACCAAGTGGAAGAAACTCATGTGGAATATCCCATTCAATGGTCTATCGGTAATCCTAAACGCCAGTACCGATGCGATCATGAAGAACCCCGACTCTCGCCTCTTGGCTCGCCGAATTAGCGAAGAAGTCCGCTCAATCGCTTGTCAAACCGGATCGCAGATCGACCCAAGTTATGTCGATTGGGTGATCGATCACACCGATGACATGGTTCCCTACGATAGCAGCATGCGATTGGATTTCATTCACGGTCGAGCCATCGAAGTTGAGGCCATCCACGGCAACGCATTGCAAGCCGCTCAACGAAAGGGTATTGCCGCCCCAATCCTTGAGACCCTCTACCAACAACTCAAATTCCTCGCAGCACATCGAAGCTAAGTTCACCACCATTGAAATCCATCGCTTAGGAACAACGTGATCCCATGCCTTCAATCCATCAAGGTATCCCAACGCTCCAACCCGCAAAATCCTGGAGCCTCAGAACGCGACAACTCGACTTTGGTAAACGCCCTTGCATTATGGGCATCCTGAACGTAACCCCAGATAGCTTTTCCGATGGCGGCTCTTTTTTCACCGTCGAATCCGCCGTCGACCGCGCTAAACAAATGGAAGATGCTGGTGCCGACATCCTCGATATCGGTGGTGAAAGCACCCGCCCCTATAGCCAAAGCGTCGACACTGACGAGGAACTCACTCGCATCATACCCGTTCTTCAACGCCTCGACGGAAAAATCTCAATCCCCATTTCTATCGATACCACCAAAGCCGAAGTCGCCAGAGCCGCTATCGAACTCGGTGCCGAAATCATCAATGACGTCTCTGGCTTTGAAGCCGATCCGCAGATGATCGAACTCGCCAGAACCTCCCAAGCCGGTCTGTGCGCCATGCATCGACAAGGCACTCCTCAAACCATGCAGGAGAATCCCACTTACAAACATTGCGTACTGGAGATCCTTCAATACCTCTGGGATCGCGACCAACAACTGATCTCTTCTGGAATCACCCCCGAAAAAATCTGCCTCGATCCCGGCATCGGTTTCGGAAAACTCCATGAACACAACTTGCAACTCGTCCAATCCGCCGAAGTCTTCCACCAACTCCGCCGCCCAATCCTTGTGGGCCACTCCCGAAAAGGTTTCATCGGTAAAGTCTTATCCAACAAAGATCTCCCCCGCGATGCCGGCACCCTGGGCGTCTCCTTCGCCCTAGCCCAACGCGGTATCCAAATCCTTCGCGTACACGATGTCGCTATGCACGCGCAAGCATTCCGGTTGCTCGAAGCAATCGATGGGTTTTGATGCAGCCAGCGGAGATTCCGACGCTCACCGGGTTTGCTAGCAAGCCATTCTTTTTCATCCCTTTTCCCGAGAATCGCTAAAGATTGCTCTGGAGGGATTTCACTCGTCTTTTCTAGACTCGTCGACCGGTCAGGATGACCATCAACACGGCGAGTTAGCGCAAGCGAATTTGCGCCGGCGGTTTACCAAACCGTTCGACCACACACCAGGAAAGACAGCTTAGTATGGATACGAAGCGCGTGGTTTGGGCAGGATGCCTCACCCTTCTGCTTTGGGGATGCGAGTTTTCTAATTCCGCCAACGGGCAATTCCCTGCTCCCCCTTCACCAAACACAACACCGGTCCTCGGTCAACAGTTTGTGATCGAAACCGCTCACTTCCGAGTCATGTGCCCGGACCCCCAGTTCGCCAAGGAAGTCGGCGCGATGGCCGAAGCCTACCGAACACATCTTGCCATGCACTGGCTTGGGCATGACTTACGGCCGTGGGCTGAGAAAGTCCCTCTGGTCGTTCACACGAGCCCAAAGCTTCCAGCCAGCGGCGAAACCAAATACACTTTGATGGGTGGTGACATTCGGGCCATCCAAATGACAGTCAGCGGTACGAAAGAGCGTATCCTCGATAGCGTTTTGCCGCATGAAATGACTCACACTGTACTAGCCACCCACTTCGCTCCCAGCGGTAAACCTGTTCCCCGTTGGGCCGATGAAGGTGCTTGCACCACCGTTGAACACATCAGCGAACGAAGCAAGCACGACGTAATGCTAGTAAAGTTTTTAACCGAAGGGAAAGGGATTCCGTTCAGCAATCTCTTCGCCATGCGAGAATACCCGCCAGCCCCCTACCTGATGCCTCTGTATGCCCAAAGTTACAGCCTTTGCGCTTTCTTGATCGCTCAAGGGGGACCGCGACGCTTCGTCCAATTCCTAGAACAAGGAATGCAAACGGACAATTGGCCACAAGCCGTCGCGCAGTCTTATGGATACGAAGGTCTTGGCAGACTGAAAGTTGCCTGGAACGCTTGGGTCTCCGATGGTGGTGGGGATGTTACTCGCTACACCGCGATCGCTCTGAAGAGCGAATCAAGCGGGGTTGAAGCCGCAAATAGCCTTGCCACAGCAGGTAGTCTAATCACGATGAATCAGCCACTCCCATCGCCGAGTGTTCAACAAGCGGCTTTGCAGACGCCTATCAACTTGCAATCCGCAAATCCTCAAACCATGAATGCACCAGCTACAAGCTCGCAGTCCGCAGTAGCAAGCGCAAAGACGGCGGGGTACTACCAACGCCAATTCCAAATGAATCAAAACACTGCTGTTCCTGCGCCGCTGCCATCCTCACCGCAGCTTCCAACGCAGATCAACAGTGGTATTGAAGTCCGAGCAAGTCAACCTACCACCATGCACACAATCGGTGGAACGGTGATTCGCTGAAGCCCTCCTTTCCGACCTTGCGAGATTGCCGATCATGGTAAGTTTGCCAAGTAGGGAAAGCTGGGTAAGTAGAGAAAAAGCTCCTATTTTACCATTTCGGGAAAAGTGGTTATTGAGCTCAACCTTGAGCTTGACCATACCGAGTGTAGGAGAGTATTCCCAATCGATACAGCTTCCAAAATCGGAACAATCGATTCGGATGCGACGAGCGTTTAGTCATTAATAGTTGCGATAAAGGAGTGTCGCGTTGAAATACCTATATCCCCTCAGGACGTTTCGGCTGATGACCGCAGCTTGTGCGGTGACTGCGCCTGTCGTTGTGCCAGCCATACCCAGCATGCTGATGTCAGGCGTTGTCGTCACAGTATCAGCCAATGCGGAGTGGGCTCAAGCGCAGCAAAGCACGCTACCTCCACTACCGAACAATCCACCAGCCGCCAGCAATCCTGGTCTGCTACCACCAGCTTCAGCGAATGGACTGCCACCGACAGTCAATTTGCCGACAACCGGATTGCCACCAGCAACTCCGAGTCTGCTACCATCTACACCCGGTACAAGCATCCCACCAGCACCAGCGAACATGTCCCCCAAGGAACAAGCGTTGGCGCTCAGTGCACAAGCCAAGTTGGCTATGCAGAAGGGGGATATGCTTAACGCCAAGAAATGGATCGATCAAGCGATGGCCTTGAAAGTTGCTGACGGAGAATTCTCCGGCGGACAACTCAAGCCACGCGAGGTTGCCATGGACATCGAACGCACCATGCGACTGCGTGGGATCGATCCGAAGTCCCTTGCACAAGTTGGAAGTCAGGCTAACGGCATGATGCCAAAAGCCATTCCTAACGGTGCAATGACGACTGCGGTCGCTCCGAACACGCTCGGCACGAATCCGACCAACATGCCTGGCAAAGTAGCGACCGCTGGCGGCATCTCTGATAAAGAAATGCAAGTCAATTCGGGAGTCTACCAGCCCAATCAAGATACCTCGAGCGTGGCGATGGCTAGCGATAGCCAACCCTCCACCGCGACGGGTGTCGAAGAGCTAAACGGCTCGCAATGGTACGAACGAGGAATCGAAGCCCTCGCCGCCGGTAACCGGGAAGCAGCTTTGGGCTCCTTCACCAACGCTTGGAAAAAGAAAGAAGAGCTCGACGCGAACACCCGTGTTCAACTCAAGGACAAGCTCGCTTACTTGCAAACTCGTACGGAGCCAGAAGCAGTTGCTGGGGTTCCTAACGAGAATCGCGAAGCCGTGCAACGCAAGCAGCGACTGTTTGCGGAAGTCTCCGGTGAAATCGCTGATGCGGAACGTTTGGTCAACGACCAACCCTACGAAGCGATGGATCGCTTGAAAGCTCTACGCACTCGCGTATCGCAGTCCGATGTCGATGGATCCTATCGCAAGCAGATGTTGGCGATGGTCGACCGCGTGATCAACAACGTCGAAGGGTGGATGGAAACCAACCGTTCCTCGATCGAACTCGATCAACGCAACAAGCAAATCGAAGACCGCATCAGCCTTGAAGATACCACCCGAGGTAAGGAAGATGCTCAAATCCAGACCTTGGTCGACCAGTACAACGAATTGATGGACGATCAACGCTTCGCCGAAGCTGAAGTGATCGCTCGCAAAGTCGAAGAGATCAAGCCCAACTCGGAAATCGCTGCGATGATGCGTGGTCGTTCGGTAATCGAACGCCGTGTAGCCGAACAACGCGAAATCCAGGGCATGAAAGAGTCGGCTCTGGTCAATAGCTTCACCGACGCGGAACGCGCTTCGGCTACCTATCTGACCGACGAGAAACCTCTTCAGTTCCCATCCGTCAAAGAATGGTACGACCTGAAGAAGATTCGTGAGAAGTACAACGACGAATCGCTCAAGCTACAACCTTCAGAGCGACAAATCCTCGAACTTCTCGAAGAACCATTCTCGGCATCCTTCGAAAATCGTCCCCTGGCCGACGCGCTCAAGACGATTTCGGAAATGACCGGACTGATCATCTTGATCGACGAACCATCGATCGCGGAAGAAGGTCTCCAGTCCAATCAGCCGATTTCCTTGGATCTTCGCGGCAATCGGATCAAACTCAAGAATGTTCTCAAGAACATGCTCGAGCCGATGAACCTGACCTATGTGATCAAGAACGAAGTCGTCAAGATCCAGAGTCGCCGGTTCATGCAGCAAGAAATGTACAGCCGCACCTATTCAGTGAAGGACTTGGTTATCCCAATCCCGAACTTCATCACCGATAACAACACGGGGATGGGTGGGGCTTTACAAGCAGCCTATCAAGCTCAAGACAGCTTTGTAGCAGTCAACATGCAAGAACAAGATGCCATGTCGCTTCGCAACACGAAGCTGGCAAGCATCGATCCGAACACGAATGTTCTGGCTCAGTTCGCAGGTATGTCGCCAGGTGCGAACACCATGAACGCCGGACTTTCAATGCTCGGTGGCGATGCGATGAACCCCAACAGCCCAGGCAATGTGCTCGGGGGTGCGTCCATGGCGAACTTCTCGGAACTGATGCAACTGATCGAAACGACCATCTCCCCAGACGTTTGGCTAAACGCTGGTGGGACGGCTACCATGAGCCCCTTCCGTCAAAACCTGAGCTTGATCGTTAACGCACCTCAAGAAACTCACGAGCAAATCGCCGATCTGCTCAAGAGTCTCCGATCGTTGCAAAACCTTCAGGTCACCATCGAAGTACGCTTCATCAAGCTATCCGATAGCTTCTTCGAGAAGATGGGTGTGAACTTCCAAATGCAATTGGATGACAACACCAACAACAGGTTCGGACGAGAAGACTCGGGTCCATCGGTCGCAATCGGTCTGCAAACAGACGCTGGTAGCGCCGATCCAAACGCTCTGGTCCCAACCGCCGACTTCGATATCCGATTGAGCCAAGGTAGCTTCGGTACAACGGTGCCAAGCTTCGGTGGATTCGATCCAGGGGCCGGTAGCACCATCGGTGTGGCGATCTTGAGCGATATCGAAATGTTCTTGTTCCTCCAAGCAGCCCAAGGGAACAAGCGATCGAACGTTCTCCAAGCTCCTAAGGTTACCATGTTCGACGGCCAGATCGGTACGATCAACGATACGACCACTCGCCCATTCGTTCTCGGTTACGCTCCTGTAGTTGGTGACTTCGCTGTCGGACAACGACCAATCATCGTGGTCTTGAGCGAAGGAACTCAGATGAACGTCCAACCGGTTGTTTCAACCGATAAACGATTCGTCCGATTGACAATGCTACCGCAATTCACCCGACTCGGCTCAACCGACCGCGAATTCACCTTCCAAGGTCGCAAGAGCACCAAGACCGGTACGAGCATCCTCAACCCATCGAGCAACCTGCCAACGGCAAACCGCAACAATGAAGAGGAAATCGTCGAAGGTATCACTGTCCAGCAACCATCCTTCTCCCAGACCAGCGTAAGCACCACGGTTACCGTGCCAGACGGTGGAACGATTCTGATGGGTGGTATCAAGCGACTTTCCGAAGAGCGAATCGAAAAGGGTACACCAATCCTATCGAAGATCCCTTACATCAACCGGTTGTTCAAGAACAATGCGATCGGTCGAGACACGGAAACCTTGATGTTCACCGTCACACCTCGAATCATCATCCCTCAGGAAGAAGAAGAGCAACTCGGTGTTGCGACTCCTCGCCCGTAAGGCGTCGATCGAACGATCAATGACGATCAATGTCGATCAAAGACTAGCAAAACGTCTTTGAAAACATAATACAAAGAGAGCTCGGGTCGACCGAGCTCTCTTTTTTTGTTTCCTCCTCGAAGTCAGCAATCAGATGGAATTCCATCATGCGGCTTCACTCAGTGTTAAGCCATAACGACTAGGAAATCTGCTCCTGGTAAATCCACCATTCCATCGCGAAAACACCAAGGCAGTTTGCAGGGATCGTATGGGATATGCCGAAGTCAACGGTAGTCGGCCCCCCTCTCCGTTGGCGTTCCTCCATAAATGCCTCGGGGCGGGCACCCCTTGGGCCGACTTTTCAAAATCAATTTCTCGGTTCGTCTGGAGTGTCCTTCGATGCAATCTAACAGACCGCTGGCGGTTTGCCCTTCGACTCTTGCCTCGATCCCATTCGGCCTAGCTCTATGCTCGATGAGCTTTGCCGCACAACCTCCCATTGAAACGTCAAGTGAGATCCAGAAGCTGCTTGAGAAGAACGCGCCGCTGATCAAGGATGCCGAGGAGAAACTCGGTGCAACCCTCAGCACGGCACCAGAGACGCCAGTTCCAGATGCGATCAAACTCGATGAACAGACAGAGCGCAACCTCGCAGGCCCAGCGAACACCCGCAGCACCGAGCCGCTACGAGTGAAACCATTGAAAACCCCGAACACTTCCATTTCAGGAATCGGAACTGGAACCACCCCGGAGGATGCAACGGAAGGCCGTTTGCCATCACCTACACCGCTTCCTTATGGCCCAGACCGTCAACCTGGTTGGAGTGTCAGCACGAAGAATTGGGTTGCACCCGCCTTCTGCCACTTCCCAACCTACTACGACGACGTGATGCTAGAACACACTCGGAATCTCAGGTGTCACAAATTGCCGCCAGCATAATCGAGTTTGGTTTTACC
>CAIJIZ010000334.1 GCA_903820735.1 uncultured Pirellula sp. | reverse complement strand
CCCCCTGCGTATCTCTCGCTCAACACTCGCATAAGCATCGATCCCAGCTCGAATTTCCTCGATGCTGACAGGCTCAAGCAACCTACCGCGATGCGGCGGACCTCCCGCCATCGCTAAATCACAAAACGATGTCCAGATCTTGTCCCATGGCACCAAACCCGTCTCATCAGGCGCTATCACGGCACTCCCCATCGATCTCGGTGAGACACTATCCAAATTCTCCACGTACTCCGAAGGCAAATCCTGACTTAACTGATCGTGCAATCCACAAAGCAATGGCCAAACCAAATCCTCACATGCCTCCCACCCCAACGGCCGCGACCGAACTCCCGCAAGAACTCGCTGCATGAGCCACGTTCCAAAATCCTCTCCACTCAACTCACAAATACTTATCTCCCATGGCAATCGAACCTGACTGCTTTCCAAGTCGCCCAACGCCGCTCCCAAGCTGGCCGGCACCTGCCCCAAGCCGACCGGCACCCCGTCATTATCGTCATGGGCCGATTCCCTCGACCGAACAGGCTCTCCTGGACCAACACACTCATGCACACATTCAAGCACCCCTGGTGCCAACCGGTTCCCCCAAAATGCGACCAACGCAATCGACTCCATTTCCTGCACCCCCAACCCCTCATGCAAGACAATCCGCTTGGCTCGTCTATGCCGAGCCTCGCTGCAGTGCTGGTCGATGGAATGCTGGTCGATGGATTGTAGGTTATTGGTTTGAGGATTATTGGGGTGATCTGTTCCGCAAACCCCTTGAGCAAGCCATCGACCGACCTCACGCTCTGTAAGAGGCTCAGCAATATAAATTCGGGGTAACTCCTGTCTATCCAGGCTACCTTGCTGAAATCGCGAGAACCAAGCCGCCCCTCTGATCTCGCTCAACTGCAAGCTTCCAAGACCGCATGGAACGATCACAACCCGATCGACTGCGCCACACGCTGCGGCTTTCCCAATCTTTTCGCACGGTGTATCCAAGCATTGTGTTGTATCCAAGCACTGTGTTGTTTCCAAGCACGGTGTTGTATCCAAGCACGGTTTATCCTCAACAACCTCTACCTCCCAACCCAACCTTTGGCGCAAACTCTCCGCGCCCGACCGCATCAAATTCACCGAGACACGAACCACCCCCGCAGTACCGCACAAGATCACTCGGTCGCTCATCGGCCAACTCCCGTCAACGCATAAACGGCAAAAGTACCAAGCCAATGCTCTCCTTCGTAATGCCCACTGAAAACGTACTCAAGCCCCGCTTTTAAATGCGTCTCGGCACTCAGCGCAAAAGATTCCTTCCATCGAGAACCCTCCGGTAAACTCTCTGCGATCGCAGCAAGTGTCCAAGCCCTCGAAAGATTCAGACCCGCTAAATGAACTAGCTTGCCATCCGTCACATCCGAAACCACCACCGGTGTCAATAACTTTCGATGCGACCGCTCGTCCTGATAAACGAGGAATCGCTCAAGCCAATCTCGGAATTCCTCGCGGGGCATCACCCGCCTCATCAAGTCCGCTTCGTTGAGCGAAGGCGAAAAGAAATCCTCGCCCGATGGCTCAAACTCTGAAACATACCCACGGTCCCCCCCGTAATACTCCTTCGCTCGCTTGAAAATCGCTTGCTCAAGCCCAGAGTCGCCAACCAATTTCGCGTAGTCCAAGATCTGTCCCAACGCAAATGCCGTATCGGGATGCACCCCGGTACGAATCGGTACGGACAACCTTGGCAAATACCCCAAAGTCAACGAAACAATCTCTTGCTCTAAGGGACGAAGCGCCTCGCTCCAACGCACCGCGTCAGGATCCTGCCACGTCCGTAACTCCGCTACCAATCGCAATAACCATGCCCATCCGTACATCCTCTCAAACGATCGATTTTCCTTGGTCTGGAAATAGGCGACCTCGGCTGCAATCTTCTCGACCGTCAAACTCTCTCCCAGTTTCGCTCGCGACTGGGCCGCTAAAGCATGCTCCGGATTGCTCTTTAATAACTTCACCAACATCCAATGCCCGTGAACGCTGCTGTGCCAATCAAAACAACCATAGAAAGCTGGATGCAACTCCTTTGGACTCCGCACATCCGCCGCACTCGCCAACACATTCGATGGCTTGTTGGGATACTCCCGATGCAAACCTCCGATCGCTAACTTCGCCAACTCTGCAGCCTGCTGATCCGAAACCTTCACCCCCTGCGCCAGCCCACGACTGCTCAACGCAAGCAAGACAAAACATAAAATGCTTCCTAAACCCGCAAGCTTTAGCGATCCACACATCTTAACCTCACTGTTCGTCTTCTCTGCCGGACATCTACCGACATGAACTACCTGGATACCAGCACGAAATTCACCTCAAGGCATCGACGGCCAAGTATGCAGCCGTCGCACTCGCTCCCACCTCAACTTGAGCCAATTTCGATTGTATCTGAGACTT
>CAIJIZ010000333.1 GCA_903820735.1 uncultured Pirellula sp. | reverse complement strand
TGATGTGGTAGAGGTTCGGAGCAATGAGTTGTTTCCCGATGATCGGGTCGTTACAAGGGGAAGTCATGAGCTGGGGCATTTGTTTGTGCAGTCAGTTTTTCGAATCCATGATCAGACGGCGCGAACGATCGGATTGCAGACTCAGTTAGTCGGTGGTGGTGAGATTGGGGAAGTGTTGATTGTCGATGGGGTAACGAAGGTACGGCCGCAGGGTCGTGCGATGGTTTCCTCGCAGATGGCGGGGCAGTTGGAGCGGATTGAGGTCAAGCCTGGAGAGAGGGTTCGAGCCGGGCAGGTGATTGCTTGGGTATCGAGTTTGGAGTATTTGGATTATCAGTTAGCGTTGCGAAGAGCGAAGTTAGAGAAAGATTTCAGGGAAGGGGTTCTTGCGAGATTATTGCAGGTTGGTGGAGGAGTACCGGAGCGTCAGATTATGGAAGCTAGGAGTCAGGCGGATGTGGCGGGTTACAAGATGCAGGAGGCGGAACGAACTTTGAGTGTGGTAGGTGTAGGGCAGGATCGATTGCGAGAGATCTTGGAAGGGGATGGGGTGCAGCGGTTGGTAGCGATAGAAGCGCCGATGGATGGTGTTGTGGTGGATTTCGACAAGCGGCTTGGGCATGTCTTGAGTCGTGAGGAGCGGATATGCGAGGTGCATGCAACGACGGAGGTGTGGATTGAGGCTTATGTGCCTGAGGGTGATTCGAAGCGTGTGGTTGGGGGGCAGCAAGCCAGATGGAGTTGGGGAAGAGAAGGTGCGATGAGTGGTTGGGGAGAGGTGGTTGGGAGTGGGAATACGATTTCCAAGGGGAGTCAGACATTATCGGTGTGGATACGGGGTACGCGCGATGAGGTGAGTACGTCGGCTGAGGGGTTGCCGGTATTTCAGAACATGTTGTGTCGGGTAGCGATTCAGACGGGGGGCAGCAGTGGAGGTAGTGCCAGGGTAGTGGTGCCATTGGAGGCGGTGTATCGGGAGGGGCGGGACGCTTATGTCTTTGTAGAGCGAGTGGGTTTGGAGTTTGAGCGGCGTCGGGTTGGGTTGGGGAGGATGGACGATCAGAGGGTGGAGATAACGCGGGGGTTGCAGGAGGGTG
The DNA here is from genome assembly GCA_903820735.1 of uncultured Pirellula sp. GTDB lineage: Bacteria > Planctomycetota > Planctomycetia > Pirellulales > Pirellulaceae > JBKCUI01. The sequence goes on along the minus strand of CAIJIZ010000333.1, from coordinate 11,875 downwards.
AGCGGATTGCGACGCGAGGGGTTCGAGAGTTACAGATAGCCCGGGCGGCGTTACGTTAAACGAGAGAGGGGTGAAGCGATGTTGGATTGGTTAATAGGATATTCCCTGCGAAATCGAGCGATTGTTTTATTTGTTGCCTTGGCGAGTGGAGTGATCGGGACTTGGGTGATGTCGAGGATCACGAAGGATGTGTTTCCCGATTTGAATCGGCCGACGGTGACGGTGATGACCGAGGCGGCTGGGTTAGCACCGGAGGAGGTCGAGTTATTAGTTAGTCGGCCGATCGAGGTCAGCATGAATGGTTTAGCTGGGGTTGAACGGGTGCGTTCGGCGTCGGGGCTAGGCTTATCGATTGTATGGGTGGAGTTTGGTTGGGGGACGGATGTTTATCGGGATCGTCAGGTGGTGACGGAGGGGTTGCAGACGGCTGGGGTTCGGTTGCCTTCGGGGGTGGTACCTCGTTTAGCGCCGATTTCGTCGATTATGGGGGAGGTGATGTTGTTGGGGATACGCTCGGCGGGGAAGGGGCAGGTAGCTGGTGCGGATCCGATGTCGATGCGGACTTTTGGGGAGTTTCGTATGCGGAATCGATTGATGTCGATACCTGGGGTCTCGCAAGTAACAGTGATGGGAGGGGAGTATAAGCAGTATCAAGTTTTGACGACGCCTGAGCGGTTAGCGGCGCGAGGAGTGACGTTGCAGGAGTTGAGTGATGCGATATCGAAGTCGAATGTATTGACTGGGGGAGGGGTGATGGTTCGCTCGGCGCAGGAATCGATATTGCGGATCGATGGCCGCGCGATCGAGCTTGGGGATATTGAGCGGACGCCGATTGCGTGGAGGGAGCACAGAGCGATTCTGGTCGGTGAGGTAGCGGATGTAAAGTTTGGCGGGCCGGTTCCTAGGGGGCAGGGCGCGGTATGGATCAAGGGGGAGGGGGGAGAGATCGAGGGAGGGGATGCGATTATTTTGGCTGTGCAAAAGCAGCCTGGGGTCGACACGGTAGCGTTAGATCGATCGATTCAGTTAGCGTTGGATGAGTTAGATCGAGAGTTGCCTAAGGGGATGCTGATAGAGCGGGGTTTGTTTCAGCAGTCTCGGTTTATTGAATCGGCGGTCAGCAATGTGACCGAAGCTGTACAGGATGGGGCTTTATGGGTTGTGGTGGTGTTGTTTTTGTTCTTATGGAATTTCCGGGTCAGCGTCTGTTCTCTGGTCGCGATGCCTTTGTCGATCTTGGGAACGTTTTTGGTATTTCGGTGGTTTGGGTTATCGATCAACACGATGACATTGGGAGGAATAGCGGTAGCGATTGGTGATTTGGTGGATGATTCGATTGTGGATGTGGAGAATATTTATCGGCGATTGAAAGAGAATCAGCAGTTGCCGCCCGAAGCGCGTCGTGGGGTGTTGGACGTGATTTACCGTGCGTCGTGTGAGGTTAGGAATTCGGTGGTGTATGCGACTGCGATTGTGGTATTGGTAGTGGTCCCTTTATTTGGGATGACAGGATTAGAAGGCCGATTGTTTGCACCTTTGGGATTGTCTTACATCGTTTCCTTGGGGGTATCGTTGTTTGTGTCGTTGACTGTCACTCCGGCGTTAGCTTCGTATATGTTACCTGGCGCGAAGTTTCTCGATGAGAAACGCGATCCGTGGCTTGTTCGGATTGTCAAGGGAGTTGTGCGTCGTGTGCTTGAGTGGACCTTGGATCATAGCGGTTTGGTGTTAGGAAGTGTGTTGCTGGGGATTGTCGTATCGATCGTTGGTGTCAGTTTGATGGGAGGAGAGTTTTTACCGGAGTTTCATGAGGGGACTTATACGGTGAATTTGCAGTGTGTGCCGGGTACGAGTTTGCAGGAGAGCAAGCGGATAGCGGGGGAGTGTGAGCGCATGTTGTTGGAGATACCGGAGGTGATCAGTGTTTCTCGACGGACGGGTCGAGCGGAGCTTGACGAGCATGCGGAAGGAGTACAAACATCGGAGTTAGATGTTCGGGTAGCGGATTCGGCGATTGGTACATTGCGTGGGCATGAGGAGCTGATGAGTGAGATTCGCGATAGGGTAACGAGGTTGCCTGGAGTTCAGGCGAACATAGGGCAGCCCATCTCGCACCGTCTCGATCACGTTTTATCTGGAGTCCGAGCGCAGGTGGCGGTCAAAGTCTTCGGACCGGATCTGCGAGTGTTGCGCGATGTTAGCCAGGATGTGTTTGAAGCGATTGGAGATGTACCGGGGGTAGTGGATTTGCAGTTAGAGCCTCAAGTCGAGGTTTCGCAGATACGGCTTCAGGTGCGTCGCGAAGAAGCGTTGCGGGTGGGACTAGCGCCGGGTGATTTAGCGAGCTTGCTCGAGACAGCTTATCGCGGAAAGGTTGTCTCACAGATTCTCGACGGAGAGATGTATCACGATTTGGTGGTGTGGTATGACGAGGAAGCGAGGAATTCTCCGGAGCGAATTCAAGAGACGATCATCGATACACCATCGGGCATGCGGGTCGCGTTGGGGCAGGTGGTCGAAGTGGTTGATACTACGGGTCCGAATACGATTTATCGCGAGCAGTTAGAGCGCCGCGTAGTTGTGCAGTGCAACGTCGCGGGTAGGGATTTAGCAGGGGTCGTGCGAGACATTCAAGAGCGACTGGTACCATTCAGCGAGCGGCTTAGTCGCATGGGGCTTGGGTATCGATTGGAGCTAGGGGGACAGTACAAAGCCCAGCAGGAAGCGACTTGGCGATTGGCATGGCTTGGTGGTTTGTCGGTGATAGCGATATTGATTTTGCTCAAGCAGTGTTTGGGTTACTGGTCGAGTGCGGTCCAGGTATTGGTCAACATACCATTAGCGGCGATGGGTGCTGTAGGGATGTTATGGTGGATGGGTACAAATACGTTGTCCTTAGCGCATTGGGTCGGGTTCATCACACTGATTGGGATGGTCAGTCGCAATGGTATTTTGATGATTTCCCATTATCAGTTGTTGATCGAAACGGAGGGGTGTGACTTCAGTAAGGAGACGATTATTCGAGGAAGTTTGGATCGGTTGGTGCCGGTACTGATGACGGCTTGTACGAGTTTTGTTGGGTTGTTCCCGTTGTTGGCTGGGGCGGGTGAGGTGGGTAAGGAGATCTTGCATCCTTTGGCTGTAGTGGTCTTTGGTGGGATGATATCCACGACGTTGTTGGATCAGTTGGTAACACCGGCGTTGTATTGGCGAGTGGGACGGTGGCGAAGGGGCGTTAATAGCTAGCATTTCTCATGAAAATGATGGACTTTAGCGGGTGAGTTCGATGAGTTGAGCGCGGCGGCTTGTGGTGGTCGATGGAGGGCTACAGTCTGGATCATCAATTCGGACGGAGCAGTGGTCTTTTGAGATTTGTTATCACAGGGCAGGGTTGAGAAAATGCATCCATCGCGCGGAAACAGATTCGAGAGTGTTCGGTTGGATCGTCGTGGGTGGTTGCGAGGATTGGTTGGTGGAGTGGGTGGGTGGATTGTCGTTGGTGGGTTGGGTGGAGGTGGTGAGAGAGCGCGAGCGGGGGAGTCGGGCGAGGTTGCTGAGTCATTGAAATTCCGGGTTCGGAGTGTGGTGGATTTGTCGGGTGAGGTGCATTTAAGTGCGCAGAATACCGTTTCGACACGGAAGGATGGGAAGTCGGAGATCGCGAGGCGTGCGGCTGTTCGTTCGGTCTCGACGTTAGATTACGACGAGCAGTATGAGATCAAGGAGTCCGAATCGGAGTGGTTGGGTTATCAGTACTTTCACGAGGCAACATCCGAGATCACGGTTGACCGGCATGAGACGCGGACTGCATTGCGCGACAATTCGCGGGAGCTGGTACGTTTATCGACGGCGTCTGGGTTAACGGTATCCGGATTGTCATCACCTTTGTTTTCTGCAGAGAGGGAGTTGGTACAGGGGTCGATCGACTCGATGTATTTGGATGGTTTGTTAACCGAGCGCGAGGTTTCGATCTCGGACAAATGGGTTGTGGATCGTGCGGTGTTAGCGAAGTTGTTTCATCTCGATGCGGTGTTAGAAGGTGACTTGACGGTTTGCTTGGTGGATTTGGATTCGGAGCGGGCACATTTGGAGTTGAAGGGTGAGTTGCAAGCGAGTGTTCGCGATGTTCCGACGCGGATGCAGGTCGAGGGGAAGGGTTTGATGGATCGTGCTGGGGGGTATGTGTCGTGGTTGGCTGTGCAGGTTTTGGAGACTCGCGATATTGGTGAAGCGGAGCCGGGTTTTGAAGTCACTGCGCAGATTCGGGTTTTGCGAGCGCCGATAGATTCGATGACATCGGGTCGAGAATTGAAGGACGTGCTGAGTGAAGTCCCGTCATTGCGGGGGCCGGAGTTGCTGCAGTATCAGTCCGATTTGGGATATTATCGGTTTTTGGCGGATCGGCGATGGTCGACTTACCGGGACAATGGTGAGGAAGCGACTTTAAGATACATTCTCAACAATCGCAGAGTGGCTCAATGCAATATCACCAACTTGGTTGATTTTCAGCCGGGTGAGCAATTGACGCTTGAAGGATTCCAAGGGGACTTGTCGCAATTAGCGGCCAAGACGGGTCGTGAGATTTTAGAAGCTACCGAGCGATTGTCTCGAGCGTCGCATCGGGTTTTGCGAATCACGCTTGGAGGTCAAGCTGACGGCGTTGCGATTCGTTGGGTGCATTATCATGTGTCGAATGACGAGGGGCGTCGATTGACATTGGTGTTCATTACGGACGAAGCATCGTTAGAAGTTTTTGGTGAGCAGGACGATCAGATTGTCGAAACACTGGAATTGTTGGCTTGGCCTACCAAGTTAGACAAAGAGGTGTTGGAGAAGTCGGCTGCGGAGTCGGCGGTTGAGTCGGCCTCGGTGCCGACGGCTGGCAAGACGAATCGTTAATTTGGTAGCATCACAACGACAGTTGTTTAGTAGGGATGCAAAGCAAGGCGAGGCGTACGGCACCGTAGGCACCCAAGGCATAGAGGAGTGGGTGGATTGGAATAAGGAAGCGTCCACCGGTTTCGTAGAGTAGGGCGATGGTCAGTGCATCGGAGATCAAGACTGCCGCGATCCATTTGGCTTGGTTCGGCTGTGAGCTGAAAAGAAGTAGAAAGCCGACTAGGGCTGAGAGCTTCCAGATAAGGTGATCGAATCGGAAGGGACCGTAGTGGGTCGCAAGTCTTTGGAGGGCGAGGTACGGAAGAGACTTCCAGTTCGTTCTCGCCCATTCGAAGGTTTCTTGAGTAGCGATTTTTGCGAGTGCGACTTCGCGTTGTGCGGCAGACCAGGACTTTGATTCGGGTAGTTCGTCTAATCGTTGTTGGATAGATTGTTCAGGAGCGGAGTTCCAGTTGCCGCCATCGAGGAGAGATTCATCGCAGTAGCCACCACGCAAGCTTGCGGCGCCTTGTCCTCCGAGCGGCATAGATGTGTTGAGGACTAAGCAGTTTCGGATCCACCAAGGGGACAGGCAAAGAAGGAATGCAGCCAAGAGTATCACTGGTGGTTTCCAATGGATGTGCCATTTGTGGGTTGTCGAGCGTGTTCCAAGGGTTGCGGCGATTAGGAAAAGTGGGAGCCAGAAGACAAGCATGGATCGAAGGAGAACGAGCATGGCGAGCCAGACTCCGGTGAGAGCGAACCACTTGGTTGGTGGAGTGGATAGGTTTGATTTTAGAAGTAGCAGTAGGAAGAGTGAGAGGCCGAGTGCGGCGTAGGGTTCCGTGAGGAAATCGGAGTTGTATCGTTTGATGGTTCGGTCGGCGATTGCTAGTAGGAGAGAGAGGCAGGCAGCTAGGTCGGGGGCGTAGCGGGCAGGGAGGGAGTTAGGGAGAACAAATTGTTTGGTCCAGGATCTTGCGGTGATGACGGCGATGGCACCTGCGAGGCTAAGGGCAAGAACGGAGATACCGCGGAGTGTGGCGAAGGCGAGGGGGCCGCGAGGTAGAATTTGATAGACCGCAGCGATGAATACAGGTAGCAGAGGTGGTCGAGAGGCGGTAGGTCCAGGCCAATCCGTTCGATCGAATTGGGAGTATTCGTTGGCGAGGGATGAGTCTCTGTAAGGGGCTTGCCAGCGTGGTTCGCTCCAAGCGAACTGGAAGCCTTGGGCGTTAGCGATAGAGTAAGCGATCGATTCGTAATCTGGGCCATCGCCTTGGGGTAGAGGTGGCGAAGTCCAGTGTCCGGAGCGAGAAACACTCAGAGCATTTGAGGTGATCAGGCACAGGAGGGCGAAGAGGAACCAGCGGAGGTTGGCAGTGGTGCGAAGGAGCACTTGTTAGTACCGACCGCGAAGGTTATTCCCTGCGGCGACGCCTGGGACAGCCGGAGAGAGAGGTGGACTGGGAACGGGAGATCCGGTTGGATTGGCTGAGGGAGTCGTCGCGATCATGGATGGAGAGAGGTTCAGCGAGGCAGGGCCTTTATGTTCAACGATAAGGATCGCGTCTTGTTTTTGTACTGTCATATCGGGGATGATTCGGTTCAGTCCGAGTAGGGTCGGAGCGCCGCCGGTAAGGAGGGTAGATTGCGGCATGACGGCTGGTGGTGCGATGATGCCTCCGGCAAGGATAAGGACATGGTCGGTAGGCCAGCGGAATCTCTCTTGCATGCGCCACGAGATCATTTGTGGGACTTCGACTTGGAGTGTTCCAGCGGCACCGGGCACATCGAGTGGAACGTTTTGCATTTTCTCGACTTGGTCGATATCGCATTTAAGCATGATGTCCATGGAAGTTCCGTCGAGGCTCAGCAGAGGGCTGAAGACCATGCGGAAGCCTTCGTTGATTTCGCCGTAGGTTGGCGATAGTGGTGGCCACTGGGAAGTGGTATTCGGAGCGTATTCGCGCAGGTAGTTTCGGGGTCTGGTTTGTTCGATGACGTGCGTTTGGCCTTGGACCATCGCAAGATCTGCCGATTGGATTTCGCGGACATCTTGGCGTTGTCTGAGTTGAGCCATGACGATTGCGCTATTTTCTTTGGGCATCAGCCAAGCGGTAAGGCCGGGGGTACGGGCGGGTGCGGACCGCATGAGCGGGAGGGCTTTGGAACGCCAGTTTGGGTTGCCGATGGTGATTAGTTTTAAGCTGTATACGTGAGGTTCGTTGATACCGTTAGCGAATCGTTCGTAAACTTGCGCGACGACTTTTTGCATCGCAGCGTTGTGGTAGACACGAAGCGTGGTTCGGTCGGCTGAGAGGATTCCCATAGGTTCTTGGAACCACAAGTCGCTCCCTGTTTCGCGGATGATCCAATCGATGACGGCTTGTTGTGGTCGATCGATATTTTTCAGTGCGGCGGTGTAGGGTTTCAGGTCGTATTCTGTCCAGTATTGTCCCGATTGGTTTGGCAAATCGAGTTTTTGTTGGACTTTAATTCCCGAGGGATTTTGCGGTTGTGGCTGGGTCTGAGTGGGCTGTGCCAGGGGCGGCTGCCCCAATGAAGGCTGTGCCAAAGAAGGCTGCCCGAGTGGGGGCTGAGTGGCGGGAGCGGACTCGATGCTTGGGATTGTCGGTGTGGCGATAGCGGGACTATTCGGGCTAACTGGGCTACCAGCGGTCAGCGGGTTATTCGGATCGCCTTGTGCGAGGGAGGACTTGATCGGGCTTGTTAGGAGAGAGCCGAGGCAGAGGATCAAGGGGAGTCGTGAAGACTTAGCGGCTCGCAAGAGAAGGGTTGCAAGCGAATGGATTGCTGTGAGTGAATAGATTGCCTGTGCCATACCAATCTCCCTAGTTTGCGTTGGTTCGATGCGAGGAGCATCGTTGCCAACCATAGAGGAAAGGGGAGATTGGGGGCAATAGGAAAGTTGCGGAGGGGTAAGGGTTCGCAACGGTTATTGGAAGGTTATTGAAAGGTTATTTGATCGTTGCTTCGAGGACGGCTTCGCGTCGATCTTTGCGAACGGATTCTGGGTTGCCGCTGGGGTCGGTGGAGGCCCGTTTTGGGGCTTCGTTTAGGGATACCCAAATATTTCGGTACCGGACGGGGTTGGAGTGGTCTTGGAGGTAAAGCGGCCCGGGTTCTGGCGATTCGGCGGCGACGCCACCTGGGGTTTCGCGTGGAAGTTCGAGGTCATCGTGGATAAGCACACCATTGTGGTGGATGGTGACTCGTGCGTTGGTAGTTTTCTTACCTTGGGAGTCGAATTTGGGGGCTTTGAAAACGATGTCGTAGGTTTGCCAGGAGAGAGGTGGGTAGCACATATTCAGGCGGGGGTTGGAGATTTGGTAGATACCGCCGCATTCATTATTTTCACCGCGTAGGCCGAAGGAGTCGAGGACTTGCAGTTCGTAGCGGCCGTGGATGTATACGCCGCTGTTGCCTCGTCCTTGACCGCTATCGTTTGGTTGGAAAGGGGTTTGGAATTCGAGGTGGAGACGATGGTCTTGGAAGGACTCTTTGGAGCGGCAGCCGACGCTTAGGAATTTCTCGTCGACGACTTTACCACCGTCGAATTGATCGGCGTTGGAGCCGTCGAAGAGGACTTTGGCACCCTTGGGTGGTTCCATGCCGAGGGTTTTGCTTTCGCGTAGAATTTTGGTCAGTTCACCGATTTTTTTGCCTTTGGCATCTGCCACACTCAGGGTGCGTCCATCGAGGGAGACGGAGAATTCGTTTTCCGTTGTTCCTTTGGCAAGGAGGCTATCGGTGCGGGTCGCTTTGCAGATGCGTGTTGGTTCACGGGATTTGAAACCGTCGCCAGGCAGGCCGCCTTGGAGGAGATGTACATCCAGTTCTTTTTCCCCTCGCGCGATGACTTGGGCACCCCAAGTTCCGTTCCAGTCATCGATGACGCCGAGGTATTCGCCTTGGAGTTGATACAGATCTCCAGCAGCGGCGACGTCCGTGAATGCATCTCCGGCGAGGGTTGATGCCTGAAGAAGTGCATTTGCGATGATCGGGGAGATGGCGGCGAGTTGGACGAAGAGTCTGCGTTGCATAATGAGAAAGTCCTCAGTAGTGATTCGAAGGGGGCTGAGCTTGTGGCAATTGACTGTTTTCCAGTGCCATTTGCAGCGAGCTTATTTTAGCAGTTCGAGCGGTTGAGGAACTTAAAAAATTTTTGCTCCGGGGGGGACTTTTTGGAAACACAGAGGGCGCATAGAACACGGAGGGGAAATTCAGGGGGAGAATGCGACCTTTTGGCGAATGAAGGATGAACTTGCGATGAATTTGCGTTAGGAGGGGGTAAGTAACGCGGATGCACAGGGTAAACTGGGCGGCTTGCGTGTCACGTTGTGGGTTTCAATCAAGCCGACTGAGTTTGGATGTTGCCTGCGAGCGAAGGGTGTTGAGATTTCAAGATAGAAAACGAAGAGAATTCCTCGCGATGAGAATGAAGTACCACATGAACCAGAAGTTGGGCGGGCGAGCGGGCAAGGTCATCGTATCGGCGTTGATGATGGTTGCTGGAATTGGGAGCTTGTCGGATGGGCAAGTTGCATTTGGGCAAGAGAAGCTTGAGCAGGGGCTTGAGCCTTTGGCGAAACTGCCTGGGTTGCAAGCATCGGGCACTGTGTTGTTACCCAATGGTTGGACGCTCAATGCGCAGGGGAAGCAGACTGGATTGGGTGATTTGCCGGTGCATTTGTTGGTAGCTCCGAGCGGAAAGGAGTTAGTGGTATTGCATTCTGGGTATGCGGATCACGAGGTCATTACGTTGGATCCGAAGACGCTCAACAAGATATCACGGACGGCACTTCCTCAATCCTTTTATGGGATGGCATTTGATCGGGATGGGAAGAACTTGATCGTCTCTGGGGGTGAAGACGAGAAGGTTTACATCTATCCATATGACCAGGGGCATTTGGGTCCACCGAAGACCCTGACATTAGGGAAGAAGACCGATAAGTTTGTAGTGTCGGGATTGGAGTTATCGCAGGACGATCAGACCCTTTACGTTTGCGGTTTATTGGGGAATTCTCTGCAGCGTTTGTCGAAGCCATTAGAGTTAGCCGGAGGGGCGGATGTCGTCGCCTCGGAGTTGTTGAAGCTTCCTGAGGAGAGTTATCCGTATACGGCTTTGGAGGATGCTGCAGGTGGACGATTGTTCGTCAGTCTGTGGGGTCGAGCAGAGATTGCGGTGGTGGACTTGAAGAGTTGGAGTATTCAGGGGGTTTGGAAGACCAAGTCGCATCCGACGGAGATGATTTACTTGGCGGATTCGAATCGCTTGTTGGTGGCTTGTTCGGACGAGAACAGTGTGGTTGTTTTTGATAGTCGAACGGGAGAGTTGCAGGAAGTCTTAGCTACGGCGTTGTACCCAGCAGCTAAGAATGGGAGTACTCCATCGGCGATTGCGGTGTCGAAGGATCAGCGGGGGTTGGTTGCGGTCAATTCGACCAATAACAACGTAGCGGTCTTTGACATCTCGGAGCCTAAGAAATCTCGATCGTTGGGTTTCATTCCGGTGGGTTGGTATCCGACGAACATCAAGTTTTCCGAGAGTGGCGATCAGATTTTCGTGTTGAATGGGAAGGGGTTATCGAGCAAGGACAACCGCTACGGACCGAATCCTGTGAAGCCTGCGCCGAAGAACTTGACCGAGTACATCGGGGGATTGTTTCACGGAAGTTTGTCGGCGATTCCGACACCGAGCCCGGAAGAGTTAGCGAAGATGACGCGATTGGCGTTTCAATCGACACCTTTGTTAGCGGATTCGGTTGTGCGAACCGAAGGGCGATCGGAAGGTAATCCGATTCCGGGGCGCGTAGGGGACGCGAGTCCGATCAAGCATTGTTTTTACATTATCAAAGAGAACCGGACATACGATCAGTTATTTGGGGACATTGCCAAGGGGAATGGGGATGCGTCCCTGTGTATCTTTGGAGAAGATGTGACGCCGAACCATCATGCGTTGGTCAATGAATTTGTGTTGCTTGATAACTTCTATGTAGATGGAGAAGTCAGTGCGGATGGTCACGAGTGGACGATGGCTGCGTATGCGACCGACTTTGTCGAGAAGACTTGGCCGCTTGTGTATGGCAAGGGACGTGGCAAGTTGACTTATCCTGCCGAGGGGGCGACGAAGATTGGCCAGCCCTCGAGTGGTTATTTGTGGGGCAAGTGCGCGGAGGCTGGGGTTAGTTATTATTCGTTTGGTGAGTTCATCGCGAATGCGGGTAAGGCTGGGGAGAAGGCCCGAGCGAAGATCCCGGTGTTGGAAGGTCATTTTGATCCGAACTATCACTCGTACGATTTGGATTACAGCGACTTGGATCGCGCCGATTCATTTATTGCGAGACTAAAGCAGTTTGAAGCTGAAGATAACTTGCCACAGTTCATCACCATGCATTTGCCGAACGATCACACCAGCGGAACGCGGGTTGGCAAGTTGACCCCGACGGCGATGGTTGCGCAGAATGATGCGGCGTTGGGTAAGGTGATTGAAGCGATAACGAAGAGCAAGTATTGGTCGACGAGTGCGATTTTCGTCATTCAAGATGACGTTCAAAACGGAAGCGATCACGTCGATGCGCACCGTTCGGTGGCTTTGGCAATCAGCCCTTACGTTCGACGAAACCATGTTGATTCGACCATGTATTCAACATCGAGTATGTTGCGGACGATGGAGTTGATCTTGGGTGTTGAGCCGATGACGCAGTTTGATGCAGCGGCGATGCCAATGTTCAATGCTTTTGATGCGCAAGCTGATCTTCGACCATATGCGGCTTTGGAGCCTCGCGTGGATATCCATGCGACGAATCAAGCGTTGGCATGGGGTGCGGATATGTCCGAGAAGATGGATTTCTCCATTCCGGATGCGGCGGACGATTTGTTGCTCAATGAGATTGTTTGGAGAAGTGTCCGCGGTGCAAATTCGCCGATGCCACCTCCGGTACGAGCTGCGTTCGTTTTCGCTCGAGCTGGG
>CAIJIZ010000332.1 GCA_903820735.1 uncultured Pirellula sp. | reverse complement strand
TGAGTATCATCGCCGAAGCAAAACGCCGCTGGGCTTCCAGCGCGACAAGCGTACTCCCATTCCGCTTCGGTTGGTAAACGATAGATCCGTCCCGCTTTTTTTTCCTCAGGCAAGCCAGAGAGCTGCTTGCAGAATTTAGCGGCATCGGTCCAACTTAGTGCAACAGGGTAATTGGAAGGGTCGATTTTTTTATCCCGCGGAAATTGGTTAGGGTTGGTACCCATTACTTCTTCGTATTGCGATTGTGTAACTTCAAACTGACCAATGTAAAAATCTCGAGAGAGAGTGACTTGGTGCTGTGGTTCATCCAGATCGGCGCCGGGGTCGGTTGCAGCCGAACCCATATCGAAGGTCCCTTTTGGGATCAGTACCATTTTCATGCCGATGCTGTTAGTGATCTCTTTGGGGGATTGGGCGCGCACCTGGCAACTCACATGCATCATCCCAAAAATGATCAAAGTTGAAAAGAATATTGAGATCTGACGTAGCATCGCTGATTATTTCCTTTTTCCGTGGCTCATCGAAAGTACTTTCTAACGATCCGAAATTGTAACGTAAATGGCCATAACATTGCAAAATCAAGGCGATCTCTCACGCCCCCCCTCCACCAGCACAGTGGAGCCGGTGCGACGTCGGCTGCTAGAGAAAGGCTTGAACTAATCGAGGCCCTGCCTTTGTTGGATGCGACTTTGGAGACGGATCAGCTTGCCGCCCAGCAGGGTAACGATATTCATCGCATCGGTGACGAACTGCGTCGCCGCCAAATGGAGTCAGGCCGAAGAGTCGTGCGACTGCCAAAGCGAGAACCTGAAGTTCCATCATTATGTTCCCCCCCGATCAATGATCGGTTTGGTTGTTTGCGAAAGCATCCGTTCGGTCCCTCTCGAATTCTTCAAAAACATTGGAAAACACCCAAAAGTTCGGTTCCTGTCCTCTCCGCTGCAAAACCCTAGTTTCCCCAGGGTTTTTCGCATTTCTGGCAAATTGCTTTGGAGTTCTGGTGCGCCCATGCAACTCGGTGCATGGCGCCTGCGGCGTTGTATTTCGCGTCGCGCACCCAAATTCGAGTCGTCTTTCGAGTCGCGCGAGTCGCCAAAACACTGGGGTTTTGAATGGCCCCGGTTTGGCCACGATCCACGCCCGTGGAGGCTGTAGGATTCGAACTATCTGAGTGATGTTCTGAAAAGTGGATGTGTTGAGAGTAGCCCGAAACATCCTATCACTCCATCCAATGATTGCTCGGCTCGCAAGTGCCTGATATCATTCAACTTCGGATCGAGGCTAGCTTGCGGTATAGGCTGCATTGGTGTGGTCTACAGAGTTTAGGCTGATCCGTATAAGAACAAGTTCGGCCGCAGGAGGGCGTCGGGAGTGGATGGCGAACGGTACTACTGTCCGTGCTGTGGGTATCACGGGCTGCAAGAGCCGGCGTACTCCGAGATGCCGCCCACCCCGTTCGGGAACCTCGGCGACCCGCCGTACATCGGCCGGTTTGGGTGGGCGTCATTCGAGTGCTGCGAATGCTGCGGGTTCGAGTTCGGGTACGACGACGACCCCGGGGCCAGCGGCCGGGCGTGCTCCTTCGGCCAGTACCGAGCGGAGCGCGTGAGTCAGCAGATTGTGTGGTTCCGTTCGGACCGGCGACCGGGCGGGTGGTCGCTGGCTCAACAGTTGCGGGCGGCTGGTATCCCCCCAAGACGCAGGGCAGGACGCTGCATCAGACCCTGCCTCATAGGTTGTTCCCAGACCATGGCTCCCCCTGGCGGGCCTGCTGAGCTTTATCTTTAATCGATATGAATCGGAGCTAACTTTTGTGACATCTGAAGAATTGCTTCGTTCCTGGAAACGTACCGAAGGCTTCCTTCGTGATGCTCGCTCCCACTTCTCGGGGGCTGCTGAGGGCATTTGTGCTGATGACCTCCGGGCATTTGAAGAGTATCTCGAACACAACGAGCTCGAGCTTGCCCTGGATATGCTCGAGGATGCATTTGATAAATCGGAAATGGGATCATGGCGTGTCTTGGAGTTGATGGCGCTGGCAGCAGCAAGTATGGGACTGATTGATCGCCAACAAAGGTACGATCGTCGGATATCGGATGCCCGAGGTTGGGAATATGAAACGATACTGCCATCGTGATTCGGATCCTTTTATCGGCGGAACCAAACCATAGTTAATCAATCGGCAAAATCGGGTAAGGACGCCGGTTGCCGGGCACCCTCCCCACATCAACTTGTCACCCCTCGGCCATCACCTTCGCCATACCAACTGCCTTGGCGAAATCCTCCTCGGTAACCAGCAAGTAACTCTGCTGCGCGATACGTGGTGAATTGCCAAGCCAGGAACAGACCAAGTGCAGCGGGAACTCACGCTGCAGTTCTGTTTCGCATGTTGACTGGGATTTTCGTGCTATCGCGGTAGGGACGGCCATTTCTGGCCGCCCCCCGCACAGATCCGTACGTGCAGAACTACTGCATACGGCTCCTACCTTTGATGCTGACGTGCGAAGC
>CAIJIZ010000331.1 GCA_903820735.1 uncultured Pirellula sp. | reverse complement strand
GGCGCCCTGGCCGCTATCTGCTCCTTCATACTCGACAACTTGCTGTGACGTACCTGAAGCTCCTCAAAAGCGTTGAGGTACGCATCCATCTTCGCTTGCTCCGACGAAGGAATAGCGTTCGAAACTTTCTTGATGTCATCCACCATGAAATCGAGAAGATTCCGTTGTAGCTTGAACCTCTTTTCAGTCCCGCTGCTGGAAGCAACGGCAGAGCCAAACAGTTGTTCGTAGGCAATGTCGGGAGAGCCCTGAAAGGGAAGCTCTTGTCCCGGTCCCACGGCACTGATCCCGGGATACATGGTCCCACCATAATCGGTGCTTAATGCTTTTCCTTTGATGGCCAGTCCCAAATGATTAAAGGGTGCTGGATTGAGTTTGGCTAACTCTGCATCGGCGGTGGCTCTAATGACCGCTCCAGCATCAAACTCACCGCCAGTCATGTAGACACCCATCATGCCAAACCAACTGGAGTGACCGCCACGGCACATTTTCCCAGATAACCCCTGAACTATCGATAGCTGATCTTTAAAGGGCTCTAACGCTCGCATCGATGAAGGCAAAGTGACGTTTGTCAGTTCCTCATTGAATACACTACTGCTCGAGTCTTTGCCTTTGAATACTTCGGGCGTTATGCCATCGGGAATGATACCGCTGGATTTAACAACAAACACAAAGCGATTGGGAATCGCGTTCGAGTTGCCTGCGGCCTGAAGTTCTACTTGGCGCAGAAAAGGGGACAAAAGAAAGGATCCCGCCCCCAGTGAAAGACTCTTAAGCGTTTTGCGTCGCGTTGAATTCATGATGCTACCTTGAGGTCGATTCAAGTGTTTTGCGGTAAAGAAATGAGTCAGATGAAAGTAGGGAAATCAAAAGTGCCTTAAAACTGCCACCACTCTCTAGATAAGCTCGATCGGCGGAAATGAGTGTTTTCGAATCGGCGAGCGTTTCATTGCGTCCCATAAAATATCGAAACACATGCCGGATCATGCATTGACGAACTTTATCCGATTCGGACAGTCTGTGGATGAGTTCCAGAGCATCCTTGAACTCACCATCTAATTCCTGCTCACCCGTATCGACGAGCTCACTTTTTGAATTTACCGGCTTGGTAGCTCCTTGACCTAGAATTTCCTCACTTCGATGTCGTCCGAAGTCATCATAGATTTCAAAGGCGTATCCCACTGGATTCATCTTCTTGTGACATCTCCAGCATTCAGCTTTTTCCGTTTTTTGCAACCTCTCCCTGAGCGTTTTTGTATGGTCTTCTGGAATTGAGGCATCCACTGTGATGGGAATGTCCGGTATCACGCCCCCGAGCAATCGTTCCCTGACCCATTTACCACGCCGAATCGGGTCCGTGCTGTCATTCAAGGAATGGGCGATCAGCCAAGCTGGATGCGTCAGCATTCCGGCACGGTGCGGTCGCTTGTATGGTTGCGGCAGCAGGAAGTCCTGCTCTTCATCCTTCAGGTCGTAAACCATCGGGTATTTTGCATACAGTGCCTGCATGCGATGCAGAAGTATATTTTCATCTTTGGTATCCATCCAGCTATACTGCTCCGCGACGATTTGCTTTATCGCTGCGAGGCTGCCATTGAATCCTTTGTTGAAGTTATGCAGGTTGTACTTCACATTCAGCTCATGCCAGCCCTTCAGGTTCAGTCGCTGTAAGAGTTCATCTTGCTTGGCTTGAGGATATTCACCCGCATCAAGCTGCTGTTGGTTCTTCTTGTAAAAATCGTAGACCGTGTTCCGAAATGTCGCTCTGTTGATGATGTAGTACTCGTCCGACGTCAGCAGCTGCTTGAATACATCTTGGTCTTTCTCCAAGATGTTCATGACGAAAAAATCCGCGTCTTTCTCGTACATCGCGGGATAGTTTTCGCCGTAGTAAGCGAATCCACCCGAGCGATCCTCATCCTTGAAGACTTTGTGCGCCTGAGCGTAGCCAAAAAACTCCTGGAAGAATCTCAGAATCCTAGGTTTGGCAATCGCCTCATCCTCAAGGATACGGCGAACTTGCACTTGTGCGGCCGCGGAGCTACTCAACTCCCCTGCTCTGGCGGCCTGAAGAAGTTTCTCATCGGGTCGACGATCCGTTAGTGCAAAAGCGATGGCAAACGCCATTTCAGAACCTGACAACATGCGTCGCCCGTGTGAATCTTCTTCGCCAAGACCAATCTCAACTCTGTAGACGGATTCATGGTGCAACATCACCGCCATCAAGACCAATCGCATGGCCTCGGCATTCCCGCCCTCTTCGGCCGTCCTTCTGAAAAGCTCCGTGTAATTGCTGATCTCTTCTTTCAAGGGCTCTCGATAGACGACTTTCTTGAAATGCTCGCTGATGGCAGAAGCAAGCATCTCGTCATTGGGATTTGTGTCTGACGTAGCGATGGGAGAGTGTTTAATGAGTTCATCCGCAGCGCAAGCTGCATTGCTTATCAAGACACTGACGACCGCCGAGTCCGCAAACAAGAGATTAGCATAATCCTTGATGCCAACTTTATCTTCCAAGGGGAAAGGTTGCCTGAAATCCTTGGCCCCCGGCCCGTAGCTTGATTTCACGTTTTCGAAAACTTCAGGGCTCGTCCTCCACAAACGAGCAGGTGAAAAAGGTTCAGTGGTGATTTCTCCGCTGAAGAGCTTTGCGTGGTTCACGTAATTGCCGAAACTTGAACTTTCCAGTTTCGTCGTGAGATCAGATTCGTTTCCCGATTTTTTCAATTCCACATTGATCCATAGCATCACGGCATCTCTTTCGTGTTGCTTGGGCTGCTCGCTTTCCGTCGGTGGCATCTCCTCCAAATAAAGTTGTCGGAGCACGGTTTTCCAAAGCTCCATGTCAAGGCCGGATGCAAGGTCAAAACTGATGCCGGGCAGGACGACACCTGAATCATTGTTGCTTTCGCCGTGACAATCGACGCAGTACTTACTCAAGAACGGAGAGACGATTTCGTCGAAGGCCTTCTTGTCGGAGACAACCGGGGTGGTCGTATCGGCCTGTGCAAAAAGTACGTTCGAGGAGGACAACAAGGTGGCGATTAGGGCCATCGCCAAACTAACAGATACCAATCGATCTGATTGCGAACTAGAAAAAGACGTATATGCTGTTTTTGTCAACAAGCCAATTTGCGACCCCAATTCCGTTCTCGTGCGTAAACCTTGTTGGTCCGTTTTGGTGTTGCGATATGGACGCACTATTTTGGCTTTCCACTAAAGGTTCTTTCCACTAATGAGCCTCCCCGCTAATGAGCCTCCCCGCTAACGGGCCTTTCCACTGGTCGCTCATTGTATCCAAAGAGGAATCGATGGAAGAGCAACGGGTGTCCAAGATCCCCATTCTACATGAGCTTGGCAGCGCTTCGGAAACCGAGCAGATACTAGCTTATCATCGTCGATGAGCCATTAAAAGCCAAGCGTTGTTACGGATGAAGTTCCCCAAAAAACTCATCAAGCAGCAACCTTTACTGTGATCGCATGGATTCGAGAGTCAGCACGAAAACCTTTTAGTCTATCTTTGGACTCGGTAAGTAGTGATTGAGGTTATCTGTGGAGGTGCGTTGTGGGTAAAGGCAAGTGGTAGGTGTCAACTCTTGACCTCAACGCAGGAAGATTTTGAAACACAGAGGCACAGAGGCACAGAGAGGTTGGGGAGATAGCAGATGGATTGGGGTTCGGGGGAGGAGCGGTGTTTTAATCTTTGGGTATGTTGAATTGGGTTTCGAGTGATCCGATGCGAGTCATCCCGTGCGCCCAGAAGTATTCCATCCGACGCAGATCGCGAGTTTCTTCCTCGTCACTTCGTATTTTATAAGGTGTTGCTATCTCCCGGTTCTCCCAGTCGCTCTTGGGTAGCACATGGATCACCGATCCTGACGTCGTTTTCCACGTGCGAAGTCCTTGTGATGGGACCTTTCGCTCGTCTTGGTCGGTCTCAAAGAATCGCAACCACTCAAGAGTGATGTCAGGAGTGTTGTCCGCAGTCGGAAGGTTCGGTTGAAGGACAAGCATTTGATGATTCGGATCACCAAGAAACGCTTTGATGGTTTCTAGGTAATCGGGATCATCGAAGATATTTGGGTCAGGTACGATCATCCATCGTGCGTCGGGGATTGTCTGATCAGAAGCTCTCGGGTCGGCATGTTTCGAGAGCAACCCAAATGCGTGATAGTTGCGATCCGGATCAGTGGATCCCCAATAGGATTTATGTTTGGAAATCGGTTCAAAACACCATATCAATGTTCGATCAGGATCAACTGCAAACCCAGGTTGATTTGCATCCGCCTGAGGTCGCGTCCGTGAACTTGCCCAATATGCGGCTTGAATCCACATCAACCGATTATCGGCGTATCCAAT
>CAIJIZ010000330.1 GCA_903820735.1 uncultured Pirellula sp. | reverse complement strand
CCGGATCGATCCGAGGATCCTGCCAAACTGACGATGCTTGAGCCTTACCAATCGGACAAGATCCCGTTGATACTTGTGCATGGATTGTTGTCGAGTCCTGATACGTTTGGCGAGATATGCAATCAGTTGCGAGCAGACGCGGACTTGATGGAGGATTATCAGCTATGGGTATTTGGGTATCCGACGGGGAAACCCTTTTTACGCTCAGCCGGTGAATTGCGAGAACATTTGGATTCGGTTATGGAGCGGCTTGATCCCGAGGGTACTGAGCCGTTGCTCCATGAAATTGTCATGGCTGGTCACAGCATGGGGGGATTGATAACGAAGCTGATGATCAGTTACAGCGGCGAGCAAGTTTGGAATTCCATATCGCGATTGCCGTTGGAGGGGGTTCGCGTTGAGGAATCGTATCGAGCGCAGCTTGCAGAGCGCTTTTATTTCGATCCACATCCGTTGATTAGCAGAGCGGTGTTTATTGCAACGCCGCATCGGGGGAGCAGCACTGCTGGACGCGCAATTGGAAAGATGGCCAGTGCTTTGGTGACACAAAGCGACAGCGGGGTAGAGGAGTTTATCCGGCAGAATCCAGGAGCGGTTCGAGAAACACTTGCCGATGGCTTACCTACCAGCATCGATATGCTTGATCCCGGCCAACCGTTTTTAGAGATTCTCAATTCCTTGAAGTTATCCGACGCTGTTGCAATGCATTCGATTATCGGAACAGGTGGGCCGTTGTTGGGGGTTCATCGAAGCGATGGGGTTGTACCTTATGACAGCGCCCATTGGGACGGGGTGCAAAGCGAGCGAACGGTACCGACGACGCACAGCAGTATTTTGACGAATCCCAAAACGGTTGAAGAGCTTGTGAGAATACTTCGGGAGCATCGTGCAACGGTTTTTATGCGGCTTGATTCACAGAGCAAGTCTGAGTTGGAATTGCAGGAGCAACCTTAGTTGGCCGGTTGCGGTCTGGGGCGGCGGTCTTGCGTTTACTTCGTGGGTTGGTTGGTAAGCTGAAAAGTGCTTTTGGAATTGGGGTTCCAGAGAATGAGTTCGCCGGTGGAGCTACCGATGGCGATCCAAACCGGTGTCTCGGATGCTGAACCGAAGGGTGGAGGTGCGGAACGCTCCAAGCGAATCGGTAAGAAGCCGGCAGGGGACCGATTTGCTAGATCGAAACTTTCGCGTTCATCGATGTGGAAATTCGTTTTCTTTTTCTCTTTACCGTCTTCTCCTTTGGGTTCGATCACTTCTTCACGACGGATGTTGAAGTGGCGGACTCGATCGGGTTGCAGGACGAAGAACTCGTCGTTGTTTGCAACGAGGCGGTGGGTTTGTTGAGGGAAACCATCGCGGCTAGCTCTGGCGTTGGGAGTGGTGAAGTTGGGGTAGTATCGCACAACTCCTGCTTCGTCAAAACCTACTGCACCCTTATTGAGCGCGACGAGGGAGGCGACGGTGCGTTCGGAATCGATAAAGCTGCTTAGCATTGTCCCATCGATGGCTTGGAATGATTTCCCCATTCGATCGCGGGAAGCCGATAGAAGTGTTTTCCCGTCGCGTGACCAATCGACGCTTGTCACTGCAGCTGCATGTGCGGTTGCACGCCACAGTAGGGATTCCGTTCGGGTGTTTAATACGGCGATTGACCCGTCGGCTTGACCGATCGCGATTCGCTCGGCACTGGGGCTTAAAGCGATATCAAGCGGTGTGTCGCGGCATGTCCAGAGGAGTCTTCGGTTTGGATGTTGGGAAGGATCGGTGATGTGGAAGGACTCGATGAAGCCCAGTTTTCCGGGTTCACCGGAAGCGACCCAGAGGGTCGAGCTGATAGGGTCCCAGACCAAGTCGGAGATAGAACGACCGCGCGTGGTGATACGGTTGATAAGTTCTGCGGGGGGAAGTTTGTGATCGGCTGGTAGGTCGGGTTGGAGAACGGATTGAGGTAGTTCCCAAAGGAGGACTTCTTGGTATCCGCTTGCGAAGACCCATCGGCGAGTCGGGTCGATGCCAAGGGCTTGGACAGGGTGAGCCTTGGGGTACTTTTGTAGCTTAGGAGTATTGCTGATTTCCGACGGGAGGAAGGATTCGATTGGGGCATCGGAACCGCCGTCGATTCTGCTACCAAAAAGGATCCATCGTTGGATTTCTTCGATTTGATCGTCGGTTAGAGGGTCAGCGTCGAGGGGCATGCGCAAGACCGGGTCATGGGAGATGAGTCGAGCGTAGAGTTCGCCTAGGTCGCCGTCGTTGGGTTGCTGACCGGTTGGCTGGTCGGTTGGTTGACCGGTTGGTCGCTCGAGTGGCAAACGGATGCTTGGGTGTTTCGAATCACCTGGAAGGAACAGTTGAGCAGGGGTATCCATCGCATAGCCACCTTCGCGGTTTTCGCTGTTGTGGCAACCCAGGCACTTATCGACGAGGATTGGTGCAATGCGGCTGAGTCGAGGCAGGAGCGATTCGGGGGGATCGACGACGAGGGTTTGATCGAAGTTGAACACCGAAGATTTATCAGCGGGATGGAACCTCTGAGCGGGATGAAATTGGGCGAAGAGGCTCGAAGTGGAAACCAGGAGTAGGGTGCAAGCTAATGCTGATCGCGAGCAGAGCAGAACGTGCTTGGAAGTGGGACGAACAAGGACGTTTTGCATAGTGTAGGTGAATGTAGTCGTTGTAAGCGACTACACCGACGTGGTTCGCAGGATCGGTGCAGTCAGTCGTTCCACACGTCCATCCTTGAGCCGTACGATCGAGTCACATTGCTGAGCGATGGACTCATCGTGAGTCACCATCACAATCGTCAAACCATGTTCACGATTTAGTACGCGCAGCAGTTGTAGTATAGTCCGTCCCGTTTCTTGATCCAAGTTCCCGGTGGGTTCATCGGCGAGGAGTAGAGACGGGTTGGTAACCAGTGCGCGAGCGATGGCGGTACGTTGCATTTCACCGCCGGAGAGTTCGCGTGGGCGGTGTTTCATTCGGTGCGAGAGACCGACGAGTTCGATGAGGTGTTTTGCGCGTTCGACGATTTGTCGGCGGTTTCTCCAGTAGGAAAGTATACCGTTGCCGATCATGGCTGGGGCGAGGACATTTTCCAGGAGGGTCAGTTCGGGCAAGAGGTGGTAGAACTGAAAGATCATGCCAAGTTGGTTGTTTCGGAATTGATCCCGTTGTCGGCTTGGTAGGCAGTCGATCCGTTGACCATCGAAAGCGATTTCACCTTCGTCTGGGCGGTCGAGGGTTCCGAGGAGGTGCAGCAGGGTGCTTTTTCCTGACCCGCTTTGTCCGATGATCGCGGTAACTTTTCCGCGTTCGGCAGAGAAGTCGACTCCTTTGAGGACAGGTACGCTGGATTGGTGTTTTCGGTAAGCTTTGGCCAGACCGGTAGCGGTCAGCATCGGGTTAGCGACGCTCGGTAGACCGGAGTGAGTGGTACGGCGTTGTTCCGATTCTTCGGGATGAACAACGCGGTAGGGTACCGACGGTTTGGTATCGAGCATGTGGGGAGCTGGGATCGGAGGGTGGCGAAGGGAGTCGGAGTTATTCATAGCGGAGAGCCTCGACTGGGTGCATGCGGGCCGCACGGATACTTGGCAGAACGCTTGCTAGGACAGCGATCAAGATAGCACCGAGGGTAACCCAGCAGAGCATGAAGGGGTGGATGATGGTAGGGATGGTATCGAAGTAATAGACCGTGGGGTCGAAGACTTCGCGGCCGGTGATCCATTCGACGACGCGAGCGATGTCGTTGATTTTCCAGACGAACAGTAAGCCGCAGAGGAGACCGACGCCCGCGCCGACGGTACCGAGCAATACACCGTAGCCGAGGAAGATCGTAGCGATACCGGTTCCAGTAGCACCGAGGGATTTAAGGATTCCGATATCTCTGGTTTTCTCGACGACGATCATAAAGAAGGTAGCGAGGATACCGAAGCCGGCTACGGCGATGATCATAAACAGAAGAATGTTAAGGATCGTCGTCTCGAGTTGAACGGCTGCGAGCAATGGACCTTGGGTCTCTTGCCATGAACGGACTTCTACGAATTCATGCGTCGGGGGGAATTCATCGCGGAGAGCATCGCGAGCGGTATTCAGATCCACTCCGGGTTTAAGTTTAATTTGGATCGAAGTCACTGCACCGATTCCGCTTCTCGGATCGATCATTCCTCGGGAGTGTTGGAGTTTCTCGATAGGGACGAAAGCAAAGGTCGAGTCGTATTCACTCATTTTGCTTTCGTAGAAATCGACGACGGTGAAGGTCTCATCGATTCCGCGAGGTGGCGTTCCTGCGTTTGGAAAGGTGACTTGGACATCATCGCCTGGTCGGAGGAAGAAGAAATCTTGGACGGTCCCGTCTGGTTCTCGGCCTCGGATGCTACCGAGGCTGATTCCGAGGACGATCCCGGTACGTTGTTCTTTTTCCGGATCGAACTGGAGGACTTGTTGTGCTTTGTTCGGGATAACGATCCCGGGTCCTGCCATGAGTGAATTGACGGAGGAGTCGGTTTGCGTCGCGGCGTCATCCGGCGTAGAGGGGGCAGCCGGTGTCGTAGAGTTAGCTGGAGCAGATGGGTCGGTTGAATCTGCGTTTGTGGATTGGCTTTCGGTGACGGCCGTATTGCTTTGAAGTTGTTCGCGTTGGATTTGTTGTTGCAAAGCTTCGTAGCGACTTTTCTCGGCTGCTTGTTCTTCTTCGGCTGTCCTGCCATCTCGCACGCGATCGTTGACAAGTTTGCGATAGCGAGCGATGGGGCGACGGTATTCCCAGCCGGAGGGTTGCATCCGTTCGCGGTCAGGGGCGTATCCACCTTCTTTGAGAAGGAAATCGAGTTGGTCGCGATTTTCTGGGTGGAGCAGATACTTGCTGAAATCGCTGACGCTTGCGTAAGTCTTTTGATCGATGCCGATCAGATTGACTTGTTGCGTGTGGCTGTTGCCGTTGTGTTGGAAGGTCATCATAGCCGGTAGAGTCACGACGGTGGTGACGCCGGCGACGGAGTCACCCAGGCGGTTTCGGATTCGTTCTTCGTACCAGTTTGGTTGAGCGATGCCTGTGTTGGAGCGGGTTTCCAGAACGATATCGCTAAGGATTCCGTGCATCCGCTCTTTCATTTGCGTTGTGAAACCATCCATGACGCTATTGACCACGATGAGGGTCGCGACGCCAAGAGTGACAGAGACGATAGAAGCCAAGGCGATCCATCGGGTTCTGAGGTAACGCAAGCATAACAGCAGTTTGTACATCCACAGGCTCCATGGGAACGGGAGGGGGCCAGATTGCTCCGGCCGGGTGTTGCGAGGTGCCAGCCGTAGCGGGCGTCGGTTCGCGGTCGGTCGGTTCGCGGTCAGGAGTGTAGCAAGTTCGCGTGTTCCGATTCCATAGCACTCCAAGGGCTCATTTGAAAAGGGTTCGTTTGAAGAAGACTCGATGCGATTCTGTCTTGTCGTCGACTTGCAAATTGACTACATAGCGAGGGTAGTTCCGGATTCTACGTTTGTCGCTAGAGGTGCGAATTTGCAGTGCGATCTTTGCAATGCAAGCTTTGCAGTGCGGAATGCTTTTGTTGACTCGGTACCCCCAAATCAGGCAACTGTGAACCAATCAAGGAAACGGCCCCTGAGGACTTTTAAGAGCTTCCGGGGGATAATAACTCGCATCGCAGTAGTATTGCTTGCTCTCCGATGGGTCTTAAGCGTCGGTGCGTTCGCGCAGGGGCTTGCGCCATTGCCAGCTTTGCCACCGAATCCTTGGGCGAAACAGCCGGGGGGGGTGCCAGCGGCGAATCAACGGGATTCGGCAGGATCCGCGCAGCGGCGCAGCAACATCAAAGCGATGTTAGCGAATCGGCAAAATGGGGTGGTACAAGGTCCCGGCGATTCGAGGCGAGTTGGCGAATCGGGTCAAGTTAGCGAGTCGGGTCAAGTTCCTGCTGGAGAGAGGCAGGAGGTCGTTGGGAGTGAAACTACAAACTCTGTAAATCAAACTAACGGCTTAAATCAAAGTAACGGGGCAAATCAAGCGAACCCTGCGAATCCCGATTCAGCGGCGATATCGGCCGAAGCGGTTCAAGCGCAGTTGCAGCAACTGCAATCCGCAACGGAGCTTGATCCGAACCTAAAGTCATCATTGACGCTAACGTATGAAGCGACCTTAGCGGAGATCAAGAAGCGTTTTGAGGAAGAAAAGGCGATCAAAGAGTATACGGCGGCATTGGAGGTCGCGACGGTAGCGACGGCGGATGCGAAGAAGCGTAAAGAGAAGCCAGATTTTAAATCGCCGTATATAGAAGGATCGTTGACGTGGTCGAGTCCGGAGTACTTGCAAACGCTTCAGTTGCAGATTGGCGCGTTGCTACAGGGTGCGACGAAAAACAGGACGGACACCGAGACGACGATCGCGGCGCGGGACGTGCGCAAGAAAGAGCTTCCACGGTTTATCAATGACGATAAGGGAGCGATTGCCAAGCTCAATGATGAGTTGACAGCTCCGGTGCCGGAAGGGACCGACCCGAGGGTTCGCGAAGCAAATCAGTTGTTGATTCGAGCCAAGCTAGCGACGCTTAACGCTCACCTTCGGCGTGTAGAGCTTGAGCAACGGACCTACGAGGCGGAAGCCGAGTTGTTGCCTTTGCGCAAAGAGTTCTACATTGCTGAGGAGAAGTTTTATCAGTTGCGGATCAAGGAAATAGCTGAGGAGTTAGGGAAGCGTCGGGAAACGCAGATCACCCGTTATGCGGATTTGCTTGATCGGCTCAGCAAGCAGTTAAAGATCGGGGATAAAGGGGACAGGGGCAAGGAGACCAAGGGGTTACTGGATTTGCAAGCGCAGATCGAGTCTTGGCGTGAGTTGGTCGGGGAGCAATCGAGAACAAGGAGTATGCTTGAGGATCAGCGAACGAAGTTGCGATCGTTGACCGATCGATATCGGATCATGATGGAGCGACTCGGGTCGGATCGAACGGGGGAGGAGGCTCGCGATGGTAACTTTAACGTATCGCGGATGAAGAGTTTGGTAGCGAATGTATTGAAGCGTCAGCGGGATGAGCTGCCGAAAATACAGGAGCTCAATAAGGAGTTGGAAGATTGCCAGACGAAGATTATCGCCGTGCAATCGAGGATCTTGGAGCTTGATGATCTTAAGGCCAAGTATGAAGAGGGGCTTGATCCGACCGCACCGAGGGTGGATTTCGATACGTTGGTTGAGGAGTTTGATTCGCTCGATGGAGCGCAGAAGCGGATGTTGTTTCAAGCGACGGAAGCGAAGATTGTTGAGGAATTTCGAATTGATGCGAACAATGCAGCGGATTCATTGTTCAATCTGGCTTTGGTACATCAGCAGCTTATTGAGCATGTGAGCAAGTATCGCAATTTTATCGACCAGCATATTCTTTGGATACGATCGACCGATCCTTTTGCGGTGGAGGACTGGCCGGAAGTGGTCGAGCAATCGAAGCGTCTCGGTAGTTTATCGCAGTGGCGTGAGATACCAGTTCGACTGTTCGATGACTTCAAAGAGCATACTTGGGCGTATGCGTTTTTCATCTCAGGACTTTTGTTGTTAATCGCATATACGACAAAGATGCGGCAGACGGTTTCGAAGTCCGGGGTGTTAGCGGGCAAGTCGACGACGACATCGTTTTTGCCGACGTTGAAGGTTTTGCTGTTGTGTATTTTGCTCAGTGCGCCATTGCCCTTGATCCATTTGTTGCTGGGTTGGCGATTGTTATCGGTAGCGGATAACAGCGCATTTACTGCGGCGATTGGTTGGGGATTACTGGTCAGTGCTAGATATTTCTTTCCGTTGGAGTTCTTTCGACAGATCGCGCGAACGGGCGGACTGGCTGAATCGCATTTTCAGTGGTCGCAGCATTCGACATCAGTATTGCGCACTCAGTTGCGTTGGTTTATTGATTTAGCGATACCGTGTGTTGGATTGTACGCGGTTGTTGCAAATGACTTGGAGTGGAAAGCCGAGAATACATTAGGTCGTGTTCTTTTCGGGGCCTTGCTATTTATGGCTTCGATATTCCTGATCAATGTATTGCATCCAAAGCATGGGGCGCTCAAGGAGTATTTAGAAGCGCATGCGGGCGGGTGGACGGATCGTTTGAAATTTGTGTGGTATACCGGATTGTGTGTAGCACCGTTATTTCTGCTGGGCATGAGTTTGATGGGGTATCACTATACGGCGACTCGACTGGCGATGCATTTGCATACGAGTTTCATGACATTGATCGGTTTGTTGTTGCTGTATTGTTTGATATGTCGTTGGCTGTTGTTGCGTCGCAGGACGCTGATTCTACAACAAGCCCGACAGCGGCTTGAAGAAGCTCGTCGACGCGATTCCGATGCACCGCAGGTAGCGACGGCCACAGCGCCAGTGACGCTAACGACCGAAGCCGACTTGTCGCAGATCAATGCGCAGACCATGCGGTTGGTTTCCAGTACGTTGGTGTTCGCTGCGATTGCGGCCATCGCTTTCATCTGGTCAGCGGTTCTACCGGCTGTCGGTGCCTTGGATTCCGTCGAGCTTTGGAGTGTCGATGGGGCAACACCCGAGGAGAAGCTACCTGTAACCTTAGCGAATCTGCTCCTTGCGATTCCCGCTGCTGTGATGACGGTGGTAGCTGCAAAGAACTTGCCGGGCCTGCTTGAGATTGCCCTCTTGCAGCATTTGCCTTTGGAGAACGCTGTTCGTTATGCGATCACATCGATCTCGCGCTACACGATTTTGATCTTGGGAATCGCGATGACCTTCAATAGTCTCGGGGTGCGATGGGCAAGTATCCAGTGGCTCGTGGCAGCTCTCGGTGTTGGTTTGGGTTTCGGCTTACAAGAAATCTTCGCCAATTTCGTTTCAGGCTTGATCTTGCTATTCGAGCAACCGGTTCGGGTGGGGGATGTCATCACGGTTGGAGATACAACCGGGACAGTATCGAAGATTCGGATGCGGGCGACGACTGTGATGAATTTCGATCAGCAGGAGTTGGTGATTCCGAACAAGGACTTGGTGACGGGTCGGTTATTGAATTGGACCCTATCGGATTCGACTAATCGGATGATGATCGACGTGGGAGTCGCTTATGGTAGCGATACGACTCGGGCTTGTCAGATCCTGCGTGAGATCTGTTTAAACCATCCGAATGTGTTGAAAAATCCCGAACCGACGGCATTTTTTGAGGTGATTGGGGACAGCACACTGCAGCTAAAGGTCCGGATATTTTTGGCGAGCCTCGATTTGCGACTGCCGACGCGGCACGATTTATTGACGACAATTCATCAACGATTTGCGGACGAGAAGATTGAATTGGCGTTCCCAACCCGCGATTTGAATTTGCGATCGGTTCCCAAAGAATGGAATTTGAGCAGCTTGTTTAAAGCCGCTTCCTAGCTTTCGCCGTCGACTTGTTGGTAGTTAGCCAGCAAGCGACTTCTTGACACGCTCGCGCGTGAGAAATACCTTGACGGATCCAAATTCGGTCGTTGGTATACAACTTCGTGTACGTGATTTTCTTAAGCTTCGTTCTGCGATGTAGAAATCCTACTTGACGAGGGTTTGCCGCAGGGCAGAGTTGTTCGGTGTGGTTGAAAATTACGATTAAGTGAAAAAGGGTAGGAGTAGAGACGATGCGGTTTTTTAGGGCGGGAGAGTTAGCGAGAGAGGGATCGCAAAAGGGAGAGTTGCGGGGAGAGGGAGTGCGAGTACCGCTGACGCTGAGTACGAGTAGGAGTACGAGTAGGAGCGGCAGTACGAGTAGGAGCGGGAGAGGGAGAGCGGCAGGGATTGGTTGTTGGGGGTTGGTAGGGATACTTGTTGGTACCTTGCTCATCGGCGATTCGATGGTTTTCGGCGAGGAGAATTGGCCGCAGTTTCGCGGGCCGGATTCGATCGGTCATGCTTCTGCGCATCATCCTCCGATGCAATGGTCCGATACTCAGAATGTTGCTTGGCGAATCCCTGTCGCGGGACTGGGGTGGTCTTCGCCGTCGATCCATCGCGGAGTCCTTTATTTGACAACTGCTGTTGCGCAAGGGGAAGGATTATCGCTTCGCGTGCTGGCGCTCGATGCACAGAGTGGCAAGTTGATTTGGGAGCGAGAGCTCAAGCGGGTGGACAAGGTACCTGCGATTCATGCTAAGAACAGTCATGCGAGTCCCACACCAATCGTGCGAGACGGAGCGATGTTCGTTCACTTTGGAACGTTGGGGACTGCGCGGTTGGATCCGAAAGACGGTACCGTCGTATGGATGTGCGAGGAGTTGGTCTATCCACCGGTGCATGGTAGCGGAGGGTCTCCCGTCTTGTTTGAAGGGAAGTTGTTCATCATTTGTGACGGGAGCAGTGATCCTTTTGTTTGTGCGATCGACGCTTCGAATGGCAAAGTGATTTGGCGGACACCTCGAAGTGAGCCTGCGAGGATTTCGCATTCCTTTGGTACGGTAACGGTTGCAGATGTTGGAGGGGAGTCACAGATCTTGGCACCGGGGCCGAACCATTTGGCGGCTTATGAACCACAGACAGGAAAAGAGATATGGAAGGTTTTAGCGCCGGGTTGGTCGGTGGTCCCTCAACCGATCCTTATCGATGACTTGGTGATCTACAACCACGATTACGACAATCCGGAGTTGTTAGCTGTAAGGCTTGGTGGTAAGGGAAATGTCACGGAATCGAACATCGTATGGCGCACGGATCGAGGTGCGCCGAGCACACCAACCCCTTTGTTGATCGGGTCCGAGCTGTACTTTGTTTCGGACAATGGAATTGCCTCGTGTGTCGATGCGAGGACGGGCGAGCGGCATTGGATGGAGCGGTTAGGTGGCAATTACTCGGCAAGTCCCGTTTTTGTGAACGACCACGTGTTGTTTTTAAGTGAGGATGGAGTTGCGAGTTGGGTTAAACCGAGCAAGGAGTACACATTGGTTGGGAAAAACGAGATCACCGGGCGGACTTTTGCTACTCCAGCCTTCTACAAAGATTCGATGTATTTGCGGACCGATGAAGCGTTGTTGAAGATCAGCGCCGAGGGATCGGTCGGTAGCAACGAATCCAAGTAGTGTACCGAAAGATTGCGGATCGAAAGAACGACATAACGTAAAGTTTTGTTGGATGCCATAGTTGTAGCGTGCCAATGATGCAGCACGCGGGAGGGTTTCATCGAGTCGCAAAGCAAAATTGATGCTGTACAGAAGCTCGAACAAGTCCGGTTGGCGCAGCGCGAGTGGAAGCTGGTGCCGATCAAGCAGCGGGCGAGGATACTTGGCAAGGTTGCTGCGAGGATTGTGCAGCGTCGTGAGGTGTTAGCCAAGAGCATCACGGCGCCGATGCGGACGAGTTATTTTGAAACGATCACGGCAGAGTTATTGCCATTGGCAGAGACAGCCAAGTGGTTGAGTCGAACCATGGCCCGCGTTTTGCGAACGCGACACACATCGGTTTGGCAAACTCCGATGTGGCTCGGTTCATTGCGGTCCGAGGTGCGGCGCGATGCGCTAGGGACTGTCCTCATTATCGGCACTTGGAATTACCCGATTTTTCTCACAGGCTCGCAGTTGCTGCACGCGTTAGCGGCGGGCAATGGCGTTGTCATCAAACCAGCACCGGGATGCGAAGTTGTGACTGCCGAGTTGGTCGAGATCGTTGTGGCGAGTGGTGTTCCGAGGGAGTTAGTGTTGGTGCTCGACAGTCGGATCGAGTCCGCGAAGCTTGCGATAGAGGTTGGGGTTGATCATATCGTGATGACGGGTAGTAGCACGAGTGGTCGCAAAGTGTTGGAGCAAGCAGCAACCAAGTTGGTGCCTGCCACGATGGAGCTCAGTGGATGCGATGCGGTGTTCGTGTTACCCGATGCGGATCTTGATCGTGTCGCGGATCTCTTGCGGTTCGGCTTGATGCTCAACGGCGGGGCGACATGTATTGCCCCTAGGCGAGTTTTTGTTCCAGAGTCGTTACGAGAAGCTTTGGAGGGGAAGTTACGCGCGAGGCTCGCCGCACCAGGGTGTGCCGATTGGAAAGCTCCGTGTTCGGTTTCGACCATTGAGTCGCTTCGTCGAGCCGTCAGCGATGCGGTGGCGAAGGGAGCTACCTTTTTGTCGGGCAGCGTGCAATCAGTGGATGGTGAAACAAGGACACACGATCAAGAGGTTAGGGGGGTACCCCCTGGTTCCTTTGCATCGATTGACCCGGTCATTTTGACGGGTGTAGACACCGAGATGGAAATATACCGTTTAGATATCTTTGCGCCGGTGATGTTGATTGTACCGGTGTCAAGTATTTCTCAGGGGATTGAATGGAATCGGTTGTGCCCTTACGGGTTGTGTGTATCGATTTTCGGTGGGGAGGAGCAAGCATTAGCGATGGAGTCTGAATTGGATGCAGGCACCGTCCTGATCAATGATTTCGTGGTTCCTACCGCCGATCCGAGGTTGCCTTTTGGAGGTCGGGGCGAGAGTGGTTATGGGGTAACGCGTGGGGAAGAGGGGCTTTTGGCGATGAGTGTGCCGAAGGTTCTTACGCGGCGGAAGGGGAAGTGGCTGCCGCATAGCAAATTACCGCAGGCAAACGATGAGCAACTTCTAGACGGTCTGCTACAATTACAACACGGTGAGCATTTGCGGGACCGCTTCCAGGGTCTCCGAAAGGTTCTTCGCTCGGTTTTTCGTCACGACATAAAGAAGTAAAACGAATGATAGAACGGTCTGAACGGACATTGCGCGTGGGAGTCGTAGGTGGTGGCCTTGCGGGGCTAGCGGCGGCATGTACTTTGGCTGCCCGAGGGCATCAGGTCACATTGTTTGACAAAAACGAGTGGGTAGGTGGAAAAGCGGCGGTTCATCATCAAGACGGGTATCGTTTTGATATGGGACCGACGATCTTGACGTTGCCATCGGTGTTGAAGCGGATTTTCGATGATGCTGGTCGCAAGATGGAGGATTACTTGGAGTTGGTGATTCTCGATCCCCAGTGGCGTTGTTTTTTCGACGATGGTGGGGTTTTGGATTTGGTGGCTGATACCGAGAAGATGAAGAAGAATCTCGACAAGTTCTCAGCGATCCTTGGGGTAGCCAAGGGGTATGAGAAGTTCATGGAGATCTCGAAGCGGCTTCATGAAGTATCCGACAAGTTCTTTTTCTGGAAGAGTGTCGGCGGTTTGCGCGACACGATGCGTGTCGAGGGGGCTTTTTCGCCCAAGGTGATTAGTGACGTATTGAGTTTACGGATGGGCAAGTCCGTTGCGAGTTTGGTTCGCGATAACGTTCGCGATCAACGAGCGGCGCAGATGATCGATCACTTCACGCAGTATGTCGGAAGTTCGCCGGAGGCTTCGCCGGCGGTCTTGTGCGGCATTGCACACATGCAAACCAAGGAAGGTGTTTGGTATCCGATGGGTGGCACAAGGGCTGTGCCGGTTGCCCTAGAGAAACTTGCTCGGGAACTCGGTGTAGAGTTCAAGACCAGTACAGATGTTGCGTCGATCGAGCATGATGGCAATCGAGTAACGGGGCTTACCACGACCGATGGTGGCAAGTATTCCTTTGACTGCATCGTATCGAACTGCGATTCGGTTCGCACGCACAGGGAGTTGCTTAAAGGTAGCGTAGCAGCGACGAAATTTGAGAAGCGTCGTAAGTACGAGCCGGCTTGTTCGGGCGTAGTGCTTTATCTTGGGCTCAAGACCCGTTATGAGCATTTACTACACCACAACTTTGTGTTCTCGAAAGATCCGCATCGCGAGTTTGAGTACATTTACAAGCGAGGTAAGCCGGCACCGGATCCGACCGCATATGTATGTGCACCTGCGGTAACTGAGCCTGGCGTCGCCCCTCCTGGCGGTGAGGCTTTGTATGTCTTGGTTCACACACCGTATTTGCGTCCAGATCACAACTGGAACGAGATGTTCCCCAAGTATCGCGATGTGATTCTCGATAAGCTTGAATACACCGGAAAGATGCGCAAGATCCGAGACAATATCGTCTCCGAAAGCCACTTGACCCCAGAGGGTATTCACAAGCGTTACCGCGTGCTCAATGGAGCCATTTATGGATTGGCGAGTCACGGCAAATTTATGGGTGCATTCAAGCCTGCGAATCGGTCCACTGATTTGCAAGGATTGTACTTCGCCGGTGGCGCAGCGCATCCAGGACCGGGAATGCCGATGGTGATGATGAGTGGTTGGATCGCGGGAGATACCGTCGATCAGGACGTTCAGTCCGGGCAGTTAGCTGGCGGTCGAGCTTAGCGACCAACGGTTGATATGGGGTTACCGACATCGAAGAAGTGGTTGGTCGACGGGTTTTGCCGTTATACGGCTCGGATGATTCGTCGACAGTTCACATGTTTTGCGGTCGAGTCGATGTTTCCGATATCGACACTGGTTCCAGACGATCATGCTTTGGTCGTCTACGCCAATCACATCGGTTGGTGGGATCCGATTGTCGCGATGCAATTGAACCGGACCTATTTCTCGAATCGCATTTTCTATGCACCGATCGATGCGAAGGCATTGGAAGCTTATGGTGTATTTCGCCAACTGGGCTTTTACGGAATCGCATTGGAACGGATGCGAGGAGCGGCCGAGTTTCTCAAATCATCTCGGGAGATTCTCACGCGTCGAGAGTCCGCATTATGGATTACTCCTGAAGGTCGGTTTACCGATTGCCGGGATCACAGCCAACCCTTGATGCCCGGTTTAGCTCATCTTGCAGCTACTTCGGAGCGTGTGACCTTTATTCCATTGGCGATCGAGTATCCGTTTTGGGAAGAGTCCAAGCCGATGATTGCCACACGCTTCGGTGCGCCGTTG
>CAIJIZ010000329.1 GCA_903820735.1 uncultured Pirellula sp. | reverse complement strand
AGCGTTACAGGCTTTAGCAGCAT
Source organism: uncultured Pirellula sp. (assembly GCA_903820735.1). Taxonomy (GTDB): domain Bacteria; phylum Planctomycetota; class Planctomycetia; order Pirellulales; family Pirellulaceae; genus JBKCUI01. The sequence goes on along the minus strand of CAIJIZ010000329.1, from coordinate 7,634 downwards.
CGACATCGGGCGGATCTCAAGGATTGGGTTTTGCGGAGACCTCCATAGCGGGAAGGTCTGGGGCGAATAAAGCAAAGCTTGTGCGTGAGAATGGTGGTAACGAGCAGAGTGAGCAAGCGGTTGCTTGGGCGTTGGATTACTTGGCGCGGCATCAACGCAATGACGGTTCGTGGAGCATGAAATTTGCGGAGAGCTGCAGCGATGAGTGCAGTCCAAGTTCGGCGGGAAAAGATCCGTACCGGTTTGCTGCTACCGGCTTGGCATTGCTTTGTTTCCTTGGAGCGGGTCATACGCCGGAGGATGAGCAGTATGGTGAGGTCGTCTCGCGAGGTATTTATTACTTGCAGCAGACGCTACGTATGAAATCTGATTCGGGGTATTGGCTCGATTCGGTCGCTTCTGCGCAGATGTATGAGCATGGTATTGCGACATTGGCCCTATGCGAGGCGTATCAGATGACGCATGCTGCGGAACTGAAGGAGCCGTGTCAAGCCGCTGTGAATTTCATCGTGTTAGCTCAGTACAGAGACGGAGGGTGGGATTATCACCCTGGTTCTCCGGGGGATTTATCGATTGCGGGTTGGCAGGTTTTAGCCTTGAAAAGTGCGGCGGCAACCGATTTGATCGTGCCAGGGGAGACGGTCCGAGGCATTGACCGCTTCATCGATAAAACCCGAGCAGGGGAGTTTATGTTTCGCTACCGGACGAACAACCCGACGAAGAGCATGACCGCCATCGGAGTCTTGTTGCAGATATTTCGTGGCAAGTCCAAAGATGCGCGAAGCATGGAGCGTGGGATCGAGTATTTGTCCAAGCAAGGGCCTTCGGCGGTGGACATGTACTACAACTACTATGGCACCCAAGCGATGTTCCAGGTGGGTGGCCGGTTTTGGAAGAACTGGAACTACTACATGCGAGATTTACTCATCCGCACGCAAGTGCCCAACGGGCATTTGCGGGGGAGTTGGATGTTTGAAGGAGATCATTCAAACCAGATCGGTGGCAGGCTATATTCGACTTGTATGGCCTGTTTAATCCTAGAAGTCTACTACCGATATCTACCAGTCTACGGCGCTGCCAGCGATGACTTTCGCTTTTAAACGGCACCCGCTATCGGGTGCTCAAACGTTCAACAAAATAACAGATTAGCTGCTGAAGTTTGGCGGATCGACAAACTCAGGTTCGATCAGCTTGTTGATTACGCCCGCCTCATATCCGCGTCGCAAAAGTTGCCGAACGGCTTCGCGCCCTCGGGTGCCAAAGTCCAGCGTCCAATCGTTGACGTACATACCGACGAATGTATCTGCTTTTTCTCGTTCGAGGCCACGTCCCCAGCCCAAAGCGTAGTCTAGTGCTTTGCTGCGATGATCCAGTCCGTGTTTGATGCTCAGGTAGAGGTATCGATTCACATCTCGGATGATATCGGGGCCAAGGTTCTTACGGATCCCGTTCGCACCCAGGGGGAGGGGCAGTTGGGTTTGTTCCATCCACCATTTTCCAAGATCGACGACGAGGTGCAGATTTTGTGTTTGGTAGGTAAGTTGACCTTCGTGAATGATCAAACCGGCATCGATACTTTGACCTTGGTAAGAACCTTGTTCGACAATATCGAGGATTTCATCGAAGGGTACCACTACTTCTTTAAACTCTTTGAGCCACATACGGCACGATAAGTATGCGGTTGTAAGTGTACCTGGCACCGCGATCGTTTTGCCTCGGAGATCATCGCGAGAGCTTGGGGTACGGGTGACTACCATTGGACCGTAGTTATCACCCATGCTCGCTCCGCACGAGCAGATCATGTACTTGTCACTTAAATAAGCGTAAGCGTGTAGGCTCAGGGCGGTGAGTTCGAGCTCGCCTTGGAAGGCTCTTCGGTTGAGCGTTTCGATATCGACCAATTCGTGTTCGAAGCGGTATGACCGGGTGTCGAAGCAATCTTTCGCCAACCCGTAGAACATAAATGCGTCGTCGGCATCTGGGCTGTGACCGACACGGATGAGGATAGATTCAGGGGAGGATTCAGCGGTTGTCATGGGATTAGCAAAAGATGCAGTCATGGGATCGTCAGCGGGGGGAATTGGCTTTTGGCCTGCGAAAATGGTAGCGGAAAACAACTCTCTTGGATAGCAACCGTAGAGTTCTGCAGGGAAGTAACAAGCGCTGACTAGGCTTGACGGGTAACTCTTAGGATTTTCCTAGCGCATTGCCAACGAATTGAGCTTGGAAACTGCAATTGTTTTGGGTGGTTGGAAAGAGCTGCTTGCTTGAGCAATTCGTTGGCCCGCTGCCAGTGCCGAAAGGTGCAGTCTTGCAGAGGCCATTCGAGTCGGTGCCAGAGTTCGACGAAAGCGGCCTGCAGAATGGGCCAAGGGGTGGTTGCGATTGCGTTCAATGGGCATTGGAAACCGCTGGAGGATATTTCGATCGGGGCTTTTTCGAGCCACTCATGTGCCATTTGCTCGACGAGGGTATGTTCCTCGCGGATCAATTGGGTAGCGACAAGCAATCGCTGTTTTAAGTGTGGGTTTCCAGCGAAAGATTCGAGCCAGGGGATAAGTTCGAGTCGGATGCGATTGCGGGTGAAGTGCAACGCGGCGTTGCTCGAGTCGCTGCGGTACTCTTGTCCTAAAGTATTCAGATAGTCGACGATTTGAGCTTTCCATGTTTCCACCATGGGGTGAACGAGGGAGAGTCCGGGAGCGATTGTCCGCACACTGCGAACTCCGGCAATCCCGGCAGGTCCCGAACCTCGGAGCAGGTGGTGTAGAGCCGTTTCGATTTGATCGTCGGCGGTAGCCCCGGTCGCAATCCAATTCGCGTTGGTTCTTTGAGCGACATCACGAAAGAATCTGTTGCGATCTCGCCGCCACAGGGCTTCGTTTCCGCGAGGGATTTCGAGCTTGCCCGAATCGATTTCGGGAGGGTGGACCGAGTTCCCGATGTAGACTGGCAACTTCAATTCATCCGCAAGGGATCTGACGAATGCTTCGTCTTGATCGCTCTCTTCGCCTCGGAGTTGGTGGTTGAAATGTGCGAGAGCAAATTGGGTATGTGCACCGACACACCTTCTTTCTCGAAGTTCGCAGAATGCTCGAAGCATTGCAACGCTATCAGCGCCGCCACTTATGGCCAGTACACCGGTGGTTCCGCTCCAGCGGTCCGCTGGCCAGAGCTTGAGGATCGCATCGGGAACTTGAGTTTGCATCTATGGTTTAGGTGCGGGGGTAGGTTTGTTGAAATCTCCGGCGGTCGAGATTACCAAGTTGTCGGGGTTAATGAATTCCGCGAGGGCTTCATTAACTTCCTCGACCTTCAGGTTGGCGATCTGAGCTTCAAGTTTCTCGTAGTAGGACATATCTCGTCCGGCGAATAGGTTGTTAGCCAGTAGGCCGGCGAGTGACGCATCGCGGGAGCGATTGAGTTGCTGGCTTTGCAGAAATCCTTGAGCGCTGTCTTTGAGTTCCTTTTCCGTTACTCCTCCATCGACAATTTTTCGGACTTCTTCGTCGATTGCGGTGACGAGTTTGTCTCGGTTCGATGGGTTTGCAATCGCTGTAATCGTGAAGACCGCGAACTCATCGATGGGGTTTGCTCTCAGGCCGCTGTTCACCCCGTAGGAGAGTCCTTCTTTTTGGCGGATTCGATCACCGAGCCGCGAGGACAGAGCACCGGCACCGAGGATGTAGTTACCCATGACCAGGGGAGCGAATTTCGGGTCGTCGTCGCGAAGGGCGAATTGCTGCGCTGCGTAGTAAACCGAATTGGCTTTATCCGGGGTTTCGATGACCTTGATTGGTAGTTTCAAGTCGATTGTTGGAGCGACTGCAACGCGTTGGTATGGGATACCAGACTTCCAATTCCCGAGAATCTCAGATAGCTTCGTTTCTGTTTCCTCAGGATCGAAATCACCAACGATGGCAACTTCACCTTGGCTACCAGACAGGAACTCGGCATGTAGGCTGATGATCTCCTGGAGTTTGATCGCGCGGATATCTTGCAGTTCTTCTTCGATGGTCGGGTCGTATCGAACGTCCCCTTTTTCGTAGGGGTTTAGGGCTCGATTGACGGACTGGGAAGCGAGGACTTGGGGTTCTTGGCGTTGTGCTTCGAGCTGGGCGATGAATTGATCGCGAAGGATTTGGAATTCCTTTTCATCAAAGCTTGGTTCACGAAGCATTTCTCGAACGACATCGAGGACTTCGAGAAGTGAGGAACGTTTGCATTCGATGCTCACATTGACGACTTGTCGAAAGGATTGCACGCTTACGTTGGCGTTAAGTTCATCGAGTCGATCGTTGAGTTTTTGCAAGGGAAGTGACTTCGTTCCCCGTTCCATCATTGGTCCGAGGAACTCCACCGCGAGTGCTTTACCTCTTAGGGAGTCTTCATCGCCGAAGCGTAGGTTGACCGTGAGGTTGACGGTTTGTCCGCGAGTTTTCTTTGGGAGCATCGCGTAGGGGATCGAGGATTTGAGTTTCCCTCGAATCAATCGGGATTCGATGTTCTTTGGACTTGGGTCGAATTGCTCTCCTTCGCTGACCGCTTCTCGACCAGTGTAGTTCTCAAGCATGGGAGCGAGGTTTGGTCGCTCGGGGATGAGAATACGCTCTGAGGCTGGGACGGGTTCGAAGATCCCGATGGTGCGGTTATTTCGCACGAGGAATTGCTGTGCGACCCGTTGGCAGTCGGCGGCTGTGGTCTTTTCCAAGTTGTCTCGGAACAGGAAATACAATCGCCAATCGCCTTGAGCGGCCCAATCGCTGAGGGTAATAGCGAGGGATTGGGTTTTCGCCGCCATCATTTCGCGTTCGTTGAGCAATTGTCTTCGGGCCCGTTCGACTTCGGCGTCGGTAATCGGTGCCGATGCTAGTCCTTCGACTGTCTCGATCAGAAGCGATTTTGCTTCTTCGATACTTTTGTCTTTGGGGACTTGAGCGAGGATCGTCAGCAAACCTGGATCGTGCAGTGGAGAAGCGTCGGCGGCGACGAAGGTAGCTTTTTGGGTTTCGACCATCGCTTTGTACAACCTGCCGCTTGGGGTATCGGTAAGGATTACCGACAAGAGTTCGATTGCAGGGAAAGCTGGATCAGAGCCAGCCGGAACGTGGTAAACCGCTCCGAGGTATTGGGTGTCACCTACGCGTCGGACGGTGGTGATTCGATCACCATCTTGGGGAGGTTCAACGGTATAGGTTTGAGGAAGTGGTGATTTCGGTCGGCTTAAAGCTCCGAAATACTTTTGGATCCATTGGAGGGCTTTAGCGTCTTCGAAATTACCAGCCACGATAAGCATCGCGTTGTCTGGACGATAGTATTTCCGGTAGAAGGCACGCAGAGCATCGATGGGAACGCGTTCGATGTCACTTCGATTGCCGATTGTGGACTTACCGTAGTTATGCCATTGAAAGGCAGTGGAGCTCATCCGTTGTTGCAGGACGGAGATCGGGTTGTTCTCCCCCCGTTCGAATTCACTGCGGACGACGGAGAACTCGGATTGCAAGTCTTCACCGAGGATTTTGCTGTTGACCAAACGATCCGCTTCAAGGCGGATAGCAAACTCAAGATTTTCGTCGGTGGCTGGAAGGGTTTCAAAATAGTTGGTTCGATCGAGCCAGGTCGTCCCGTTAAAGTCCGCTCCACGGTCTTTGAGCATCTTCGGGATTTCAGGATGAAGTTCGGTTCCCTTGAAGAGCATGTGTTCGAGAAGGTGAGCCATTCCCGCTTCGCCGTAACCTTCGTGGCGAGAGCCGACGAAGATGGTGCAGTTGACGGTGACTTTCGGCTGACTGCGATCTTGGAAGAGCAGAACGCGCAGTCCGTTTTCGAGTGCGTATTCGTGGATTCCTTCGACGGATGTAATTTTTTGGGGCATAGGGTCTTGAGCAACTCCGTTCGCTGCAAACGCGGTCAGGAAACCAAGGAAAATCAGGAGGGTTTGGCAGATCGATCGAATTAGCGATTCAACGTTGGGGAAAAGTAAAAGCATGATTGGGTTCTCGTAGGTCGTCCCGGGACGGACATCCGGGTAGATTGCCCCGACGCATTCACATCGGGTATATAGGAACACTGCACTCTTCGTTACGCGATCTGGCGGTCGCTCGATCGTTGAGTCAACAGTTCCGGAAAGCGAATTGTAGTCAAAAATTAAGACTGCGATTACAGTTTTGCATCTTGGAAAGCCTCTTTGGCAGTTTTTTGACCGAGTGGCCCAGTGTTTTGACCGAGTGGCCCAGAGGGTGGGAGTACTGCGGGGTAGGTACAGTTGATTCACAGAACGGTTAATTTACAGAACGAAAACACAGAACGACAACGCACAGCAGTAAGGAAGTGTTCAATGGCCTGGCAATATGTTGCTGATTCAGAATCTGTCGATGAGGAAGCCGGAATCGAAGTCCTTTGGAAAGGGAATATCATAGCGGTGTTTCGCCATGAGGGGGTGCTTTATGCTGTTGATGGATTGTGCATGCATCAAGGGGGACCGTTGGCGCGCGGTAAGCTGGCGAACGGTACGATTCAGTGTCCTTGGCACGGTTGGATGTATGACTTGAAGACGGGCAATAACGCGGTGACCTGTCAGCGGATGCTTCGTACGTATCCAATCCAAGAGGGGGATGGGAAAATTGAGATTGACTTCGAGGATTAACCATCCCTAGCATGCGGAGTTGATAGGGTTTTTGAGCTTAGGACGCTTTTCGGTCAGGAGGACCGCAGTGCAAACGATAAAAACAGCAGTGGTGGTGGTTTTGTTGCTCTTCGTACTTTACGGGGGGTACATTGCGCTCAATCACAGCGAACCGCCACTTCGCCAAGAATTGGAAAATCTAGTCGACCCCGATATGTTGTCGGCGGACGTAGACGTGCCGAGCGAAGGGTTTGCGCCCCCGCCGCTGACCAATGCTGTTGCAAATCCGGCTTCGGGCAGTTCACCCACGGATGCATTTGCGAAGTTTGCTTCTGGACCTGCTCCGAATTTCGGATCCAACTCCGGTTCCGCATCGAATAATGACTCAAATTCATCAGGATTGCCCGAGGTTAAAGGGTTGCCTGACATGAAAGAAATTCCGGAACTCGACGTTCCTGTCCCGACCATTCCTTCGTTGGAATTGCCGTCCGTACAAGTTCCCGGATCGAGTGATGGTGGATTGAATAATTCGCCATCAGGGGCGTCTCCCAAACCTGATTCGGCATCGCTTTTGCCGAAGAACACCGACTCCGGCGTGGCGCTTGCAAGTGCATCAAGCACTCGAGAACCTGGATTTGGATTGAGTTTACCGAATAGAAATTCGCAGAGTCGCACCGCTCCATCGAATCTTCCACCTGTCCCCCCATTGGATCTTCCTAGCCTTCATGGAGAGGCCAAGAGTATGGCGGATGCGACAGCACCTCGCGACTCGATGACCCCTCGTAATGCGTACCCTTCAAATGACGACCTGGGTGCAAGCGATCAGCAGGGGGCTTCTTCGTCCCCACGCATGCCGACTTCCTCCTCTGGCAAGTCCTACGAAAATGCAAAGAGGATTGCGATGGAGCAAGTAGAGGCAGGGAATCTGAAAGAAGCCCTTGCGATGCTTTCTGTGTTTTACAACGCTCAAGATCTGCCGCAGGACCAGCACGCTGACTTAGTGGATCTT
>CAIJIZ010000328.1 GCA_903820735.1 uncultured Pirellula sp. | reverse complement strand
TCATCGTGTGATTCTTTAAAAGACTAAATCGGTACTGATATCCGCGCGATAAAGCACAAGCTTAGAAATTGGTCACAGGAGTAAATACGCCATCGTTCTCGTCAGCGATCGTTTGCAGCGTCCTCATTCCGGCCATGCTATGAAGCAATACCGTGTGGATCGGAATAATCGCTTCGGGTGCTCCTTTCGAACTCACCCGACGATTGTAGATGCGCAAGTCCTGGATCGTGGAGTCTTGAATCTCTCCATCGGAGAGCAAAAAAATCGCATCGGGTTTCATTCGCAACGCTATCCCAATACTGCTTGCGGGCAACGTCGCACCTCCGTGCATTATCGTTCCCACCCAACGATTGAGCCGATCGATGTTGCTTTCGCTAGGATGCAAGAATTTCGATTTGGGAGGAAACTGGCCGAACATCGGCTTCGCTGTCGAATCAAAACTGATTACGAAGAACTCTTGGTCAGGCGAAAGGCTTTGCAATGCCCGCACCAACTCCCTTCGGGCCGTAGACCATCGGCGGCCTTCCAACATCGATCGAGAACTGTCGATGATGAAAACAAAGCGTTGCCCCGAAGCATACGTTCCGAAGAAATAAGCTCCATTTCCATCCGATGCTCGCTTCGCGCCACCACTAGGGGATCCGTTACTTTCCGATTCACCTTCGGACGCCGCGCCAGCCGCCGCCAACCCTTGGGCTACGTCATCGCTCCACTCTTGACTGCTCGTTTGACTGCTCGTTGCAAGGCTTGCTGCAAGGTTGAGCGCGACGCGCGTGACTTGTTCGGCTTTGCTATCAGAATTAACCTCCGTGAGCTCTTCCGCAATGCTCTTCGTGGTCTCCTCCGAAACGCTCTCAGGCGCAATCTCGATCGAAGTACTGCTAATCTCCAGAACATCAAGCCTTTGTTCCTCCTGTGCGGAGCTTGAGTCAGCCCACAATTCGATCCCCCCTCGCTGCCGACCATCCCCACCGATGAGAAAGAAGGCAAGGGAAAGCATCATTGCCAAGTGAACGCAAAGGCTTAGCAACAAAGCGTTGAGCGATTCGAATCCGAGTCGATAAAACTTCGGTAGAGAAGAAAACTTCGGTAGAGAAGACTCCAGCACCGAAGTCGCGGAAGGTGGAGGTAGCAAGTCACGCTGTTCGTTCGATGGCGAGTCTTGCATCTTGCTTTTCCCTATCTCGACAACGTTTGACCGACGCTTGGACGCGGAATGAAGCGATAAGTGCCACGGTTCTCCATCGCTAAGAGCTGCATGGTACGCTGGAACTCTTCGCGAAAAAAATGGATCACATGGATCGGGACCGCAGGAGCCCCATCGGATAAAAAACCGTCGCTTCGATTCAACTCCGTGACGGAATGAACCCAATTATCTAGCTTTGTATCCCCATCGAACAGTAGAAAAATCCCGTCTGGATCCATTTCCATCGCTTCTCTTACCGCGTCGACAGGCACTCGCCCATCGGTCTGGATCGAGGTATTTTGAAGCCATTGCATGGCTTTTTCGATATTCTCCGGGGTGGCGGATACCGGCCCGGCAAGCGTTTCTCCAGGGGTAATCTCAAGCTTCTGAACCGCACCCCCAAAAAACAAAATGTTGAACCGCTGCTTGGGTTTCATCGACCGCAGCGACTGCATGATCTGCTCCTTGGCGGCATCAAACGCACGATCTCGCCGCATGCTCGGCGATGCATCGACAATGTAAATGAACGTGTTACCAGTGGCTTTTGCGCCAAAGAACTCCGCACCTTCGACCACCCTTTTCCCTGGTGCACTCGCACTGGCTAACTCCCGGACCGCTTCTCCCATCACTCCCCCAACCTCCACCCCCGCCTCGACGGAGGTTTCTAATTGCATCGCGCCAGCTTCAGCCATCGCTACGTCCGAGACTTGCGGTGTGGGTATCGATGTAACCTCTTCCGCACTGGTTTCCAACTCCGAGAGAGACTCCATCGGGGTCTCGATAAGCACGTCCTCCGTTTCGACCGTACCTGCCACCACACTTAAAGTCGGAGTAGGCATCACAACGGTGATATACCAAGCTCCTAAGATCACAAGGAATATTCCGTGGACTCCAACGCTTGCCAAAAAATCAATCGGTAACTTTCCCTTACCCCGTTTGTGTGCAGGCTGTTTGTGTACAGGCTGCTTGTGTATAGGCTGCTTGTGTATAGGCTGCTTGTGTACAGGCTGTTTCGGTGCGGGCTGTTTGAGTGCAGGCTGTTTGAGTGCAGGCTGTTTGAGTGCGGGCTTGTTCGGTGCAGGCTTGTTCGGTGCAGGCTGCTTCGGCACCGCATCCTTGGGAACCGCATCCTTGGGCTCCTGTTGTTTTGACGGCACGGGCTTCGCAACATCCCCTGTCTTACTACCCTTCGCCTCCTCGACTTTAGTAGGCTCTTTGTCGGTGGGCTTACTTACCACGGCCTCCGCTTTAGTTGTTTCTTGAGTTGAGTTTCCATTGGAAAGCACTACTTCGGTGGCAACATTTTTGGCAGTGGGGTTGATTGCATTGATTTCATTGGGAGTCGTTCTTATTACTGAGGGAACCAAGATTGCCGTTGCGGGAATTGGTTGTGGTAAAGGTTGCTCATCAGCGATTGCGCAATTGCGAATCAACGACTCATGCGCGCTCAACTCACGCAATAGCAACTCAAGGGCTTCTGGGGTGCCGGATTG
>CAIJIZ010000327.1 GCA_903820735.1 uncultured Pirellula sp. | reverse complement strand
GGGTTTGTAACGGACATTGTTGCAGGACCTGCGACCGCGGTCGACGAAGTTGGCCCCGGCGGCCAAAGCGTTAGCTTTGCAGTTCGAGCATTGGACCCATCGCGTTTCAGCTCCCAACCGCAAATTGCCGCAGACGGAACGCTGACCTACGTCTTGGCTCCGAACGTCAATGCGTTGAACTCCGGTCCGATTTTGGTAGAAGTCATCGCGGTGGATAATGGACCTGCTACCGGTAGCCGGCCAGGAATCCCGGACGTCCATACGTCCGCGCCTCAGACCTTCACCATCGGCGTTCAGGACGTTAATGACGCCCCTGAGTTCACCGTTCCGAACAATACGATTACGATCAACGAAGACTTAGAAGTTTCGCCTTTGGCGAACTTCTTGACCGGCATTCGACCTGGACCATTGAGTGCCACGGACGAGTTGGTAAGCCAATCAGTTACCTTTACGGTTACTGCGGTTGACGCCACGCGTTTCAACGGCACTGCTGGGTTACCAGCGATCAGCAGCACCGGTGTGTTGACCTACGACTTGGCTCCAAACGTCAACATCGTAAACTCGGGTCCGATTTTGATCTTGGTCAAGGCCGTGGATAACGGACCGAGACCCGGATCTCGACCTGGAGTTCCAGACGTGAATGAATCGGGTGTGATCACGGTGACTCTTTCAGTCAACCCGATCAATGACGCACCATTGTTTACGATCCCTAATCCGATCATCAGCATTGACGAGGATTTGGAAAATTCTCCTGTGGTGAATTTTGTCACGAACATCGCAGCAGGTCCTTCGACTGCGATTGACGAACTCGGATTGGTGCCAGGCGTTCCCGCACAAATTCTAACCTTTGACGTGCGAGCGATTGACCCAAGCAAATTCAGTGTTGGTGGCCAACCGAAAATCTCCCCGACGGGAGTCCTGACCTACGACCTTGCACCGGACGTAAACATTCTCAACTCCGGCCCAATCTTGGTCCAAGTCAGCCTTGTCGATGACGGCTCGAACGTATCGCCAAACGTGAATCGTTCGACCACTCAGACCTTCACCTTCAATGTCCGCGAGATCAATGATCCACCGATCTTCGACATGAGTTTCGCATCTTTCAATATGCGTGAAGACGACGGCTTCTTAACGTTGCCAGCTTTCATCACCAACTTGGGACCTGGTCCATTGACGGCTACTGACGAATCGAATCAATCTACGACGATTATCGCTGTGGCGGTTGATCCGAGTGCATTCTCGGTGCAACCACTCGTGACGGGGACCGGAGATTTGACATTCCAATTGGCACCGGATGTCAACAGTTTGTTCAAGGATACTCGAATCCGCCTGATAGCCACCGACAACGGAGTTCCGGTTGAAAGCACCGAGAAGATCCTGACGCTCAATGTCGCTGACATCAATGACGAGCCCCAGTACACGATTCCTAATCCACTCGTAAGCGTACTTGAGGATAACGAATCAGTGACTGGCCAGACACCTACCAGAGTCAATGGCTTCGCGACGAACGTGCGCCCAGGTCCTGCAACCGCGATTGATGAATTGTCACAGAAGCTTCAGTTCAATGTGACGTTCAATTCGAACACAGGGTTGTTCAGTACACAGCCAAGCATCGATTCGAGCGGAAACCTGAGTTTTGTTACCGCTGCAAATCAGAATGGAACCGCGATTCTGATCGTCAACTTGGTTGATGATGGTCGCCCTGGTCCATTCCCGAACGACAACATCGGCCCAAATGCGACGTTGACGATTGTGGTCCGACCTGTCAACGATGCTCCTGAATTCACGGTTCCTGCAAGCACTTCGTCAGACGAAGACCAAGGGGTCGTTTCCGTCTCCGGGTTCGCTTCGGGGATTCGCCCAGGCCCGATTTCTGCTGCAGATGAATCGAATCAGGAATTGACCTTTGACGTAGTAGCTTTGGATCCGACAGCATTTGCTGTCCAGCCAACGATCAATGTTGGTGGAACGTTGGTTTACCAAACAGCGAAGGACATCAACCGAAATTCGGGCAAGGACACGCGCGTTCGCGTAACCTTGAGGGATAACGGACCATCAAGCCCTGCTCCGAACGTCAATGTTTCGGCTCCGCAGACATTCTTGGTCGATATCGCTCCGGTCAACGATCCACCGATCACCGCCGGTTACTTGGTCACGACCACGGAAGACACCGCTGTGACAGTCCAAGTCACGACAGCGATTGCGAACGATCTTCCGGGCCCACCTGACGAAGTCGCCGAAGGCCAAAAGATCAGAATGACGAACATCGAGCAACTCACGTCCCGTGGTGGGGTGGTGACTCCGGTCTTCAACTCTGGTCGAATCGAGAGGTTTACTTATTCGCCACCGTTGAATTTCGTTGGCCAGGACTTTATCCGATATGTCGTAACGGACGATGCGACTTACAAGCCTGGGCAAATGAGTGCAACGGGCACGATCACCGTCAGCGTTGGAGCGATCAACGATCCGCCGCAATTCACTGCAGGTGGCAGCGTGACGGTATTGGAAGACTCCGCGCCGTACTCGGCGACTTGGGCAACGAACATCTTGGCTGGTCCGCCATCGGCAACCGATGAGATCTCCGGTCCAAATGCACAAACGGTTTCCTTCGAAGTAACCACCAATAACAACTCGATGTTCGCTGTCTTGCCGGCAGTGGATTCGGCAGGTCGCTTGACCTTTACCTTGGCCAAAGATGCCAATGGAAACGTCAATATTGTGGTTGTCGCCGTCGATAGTGGGCCATCGGCTCCTCCGCCGAACAATAACCGCTCACAAGCTGCAAGCTTTGTCTTGTCGGTAACTCCGGTGAACGATCCCCCTGGATTCAACGTCACCCGAAACATCACCGTCGATGAAGATTCGGGTGCCTTTACTGGAATCGTATTGGCTGACATTGTTCCTGCCGAAGGGATGAACTCAGTTCCACCGACTGCGTTGGACGAAGCAAATCAAACGGTTAGCGTTTCGGCAACCGCTGATAAACCAGCTTTGTTCTCCTCGCAACCTGTGATTGACTCCAACGGCATCTTGAGGTTCACTCCAGCTCCAAACGCTTCGGGTGTAGCGATCGTCTCTGTGGTGGCGACGGACAATGGTCCTAGCACTCCACCGAATATCAATCGCTCCTCCACCCGATCCTTCTCGATCACGATCAACCCGGTCAACGATGCACCGATCGCAGCGAACAACAGCTATGCGACCGATGAGCACACGATCTTGAACGTGCCGGCCCCAGGAGTTTTGGCAAACGACACCGATCCAGATCTTCCGAACGATACGTTGACTGTAGCGACATTCCAATCGACCTCGGATCAAGGAGCCACTGTCAATGTCTTGAGCAACGGTACGGTGATCTACGATCCGACCGGCTCGGCTAAATTGCGAGCCTTGGTCGATGGCCAATCACTCGTCGATACCTTTACCTACCGTGCACGTGATGCGGCTGGCTTGCTCAGCAACGTCGCCACCGTCTCGATTACTGTAGCAGGAATCAACGACGCTCCTGTAGCGAACAACGATTCCTTCTCAGTTCCTTTCGGAGTCTCGGAATTCCTTCCGGTCCTCGCGAACGATACCGACGTGGATACCCCGTTGGACTTGGGCTCGATCGAAATCGGTCGTTTGCCAGCGAACGGAACGGTCCAAACGACCCCAGCCGGCACCGTCCGATACACGCCTAACAGCGGATTCCGAGGAAGCGATACGTTTACCTATCGCGTCCGAGATTCGCTAGGTAAGTACTCGAATGAGGCCACGGTTACAATCAACGTCAACACCGCTCCAGTCGCGATCGCAGATACCGCAGTTACCAAGCGGAATACGCAAGTGACCATCGATGTCTTGGCAAACGACTTCGATACCGACGGAACGCTCAACAGAAGTTCGGTAAACATTGTATCGCCACCGAACTTCGGAACAGCGTTCGCTCAAGCCGACGGAACGATTGTTTACATCCCACAAAATGGATTCACCGGTACCGCGACCCTTGGGTATGTGGTCTCCGATAACGATGGGTTGGCAAGCAACATTGCGACGGTAACCATTCAGGTGGTTGCATCGTTGCATCAAAACCCAACCAATCGATTCGACGTGAACAACGATTCGTTCGTCTCGCCAATCGATGTGTTGGTGGTGATCAATCTGATCAACGCACAAGGCGCTTCGGTGCCCGTCGATCAATTGCCTCCACCGCCTCCTTACTATGACGTCAACGGAAATGGATTCGTCGATTCCACCGACGTGCTGTCTCTGATCGACTACATCAACTCGAAGGGTGGAAGCGGATCGGGCGAAGGAGAATCAAGCAACGATGCGATCACATCGAATCGATTTGCTGTCGGTATCCTTGCCGCTCCAAGTCCACAAGTCGTCCAAGAGGCTGTCGAACGCAATCTTGTTGAATCGACTGCTAAGCTCTGGAGCAGTGAAGATGACATTGGATCCGAAATCTACGGTCCAGCGTTGTTCCCAAGTGACTCCCAAGACGACGAAGCGAAGTCTTTCTGGGCAAGCTGGTCTGACGACTCAGATGCCGAGGGGGACGAATCACTCGATGGGGTGATCTCCGAGTTGGATTGGAGCTAAGGGCTTCGATGCTACGAGATTAATCAATTGGCAAATCGACAGCCGTAATTCCTTCGGCCCGTCTTCTCCCGCTTGGGCGGGAGTAAGGGGCGGGGGGGATGAAGGGTGGAAGGGCACTGGACGACGCTTGAAACTGCTTGTTGCGATTCAACGTTCAGTAGGGTGTGGTGAAGCGGTCGGCCGATGATTGCCTCAACCATTTCGACATCCCAAATACCACCCCTTGCATCCGCGCGGTTAACCACCGACCGCGAAACCCACCGCTCCGCGCGTGACAACATCACGCACGTTTAACTCACGCGATTGACAGACCGCAACCGGTAAGTGTTCGCCCACCTCCCCCCCCGGTC
>CAIJIZ010000326.1 GCA_903820735.1 uncultured Pirellula sp. | reverse complement strand
CCAGATGAAATCCAAAAAGCAATCGGCTTCATCGACAAGCTCAAGGCCGATCACAAACTCGATGCGGATCAAGCCCTCGGGTACTTCTGCTTGTTTGTATACAACCTCAACGAGTTCATCTACGTCGATTAACAATTCTGAGCAACTCGAACCCTAGACTGTCCGAAATCACCTGAACCGAGAACGAGAAAACGATTATGCGACCGAATTTTTGTGGACGAACACGGCGCGAATTCCTTTGGCAAACTGGAGCCGGGTTCGGTGGCTTGGCCCTCACCGGCCTTCTTTCGCAGGACGGCTTCTTCGCGAAAGCCAACGACCAGGAACCGAACGGTGAGAGGAAGCTACCACAGCCACATTTTCCACCGAAAGCGAAAAGCGTCATCTTTTTGTTCATGTATGGTGGACCGAGCCACATCGACACCTTCGATTACAAGCCCACCATGAAGGGGCGAGACAATCAGACCGTCGAAGTCAAAACCTTCGGTCGAGGAGGTCACAAGAATCAAGGACGAATCGTCGAGCCTCGCTGGGACTTTAAGCAGTACGGACAATGCGGCAAGTGGGTCAGCGATTTGTTCCCAAACGTTGCAAAGCACGTCGATGACATCGCCTTTATCCACTCCATGACCGCAGATTCACCGATCCATGGTTCGGCGATGCTTATGATGAACTCGGGACGAGTTCAAAGCGGTCATCCGTGTCTAGGATCTTGGGTAAACTATGGCCTGGGTAGTGCGAATGAGAATCTTCCGGGCTTCGTCGTCATGCTCGATCCAACCGGCGGTCCGATTTCCGGAGCAAAGAATTGGTCCAGTGGCTACATGCCAGCGAGTCTTCAAGGGACCATTTTCCGAACCCAAGGAACACCGATCCTCGATTTGAAATCGCGAGAAGGTGTTTCGCGCGAATTACAGCGAGAGATCCTAAATGCGTTGAAGGATCAGAATCAAGTTCACGCTCAGATGAGAGGAGACCGCTCCGACTTGCTCTCGCGCATTTCAAGCTATGAACTGGCTTATAAGATGCAGGAGAGCGCTCCGGAAGCGGTCGACATCAAAGACGAATCCGCAGACACCTTGGGTATGTACGGAATCGATCAAGATCGCACGCGCGATTTCGGAACGAAGTGTTTACTGGCTCGACGACTCGTTGAACGAGGGGTTCGATTTGTACAAGTCTACTCGGGTGGTGCGCACAATGACGACAACTGGGATGCCCACTCCGATCTCAAGAAAAACCATGACTTCCATGCCGGCAATACCGACAAACCCATTGCAGCTTTGCTCGCCGATTTGAAGCAACGCGGACTCCTCGACGAGACCCTAGTGATATGGGGTGGGGAATTTGGACGCCAACCTACCGCAGAGTACGCTGAAGGAACTGGTCGAGATCACAATTCCTATGGCTTCACCATGTGGATGGCAGGGGGAGGAATCAAGGGTGGTGTAAGCGTCGGGACCACCGATGAACTTGGCGCAGCAGCGGTAGAAAAACCATTCCACGTCAAGAATCTACACGCAACCGTCCTAAACCAGCTGGGGTTCGATCCCAATCGCTTATCGTACTTCCATTCTGGTTTGGACCAAAAACTCGTCGGCGTCGAACCGATCGAACCAATCCACGAAATCATCGCTTAGCGACAAAGACGCGAATTAGGATCCCAACACGATGCCGGTCAGAGATTACGTCAATGCAAACTCCTCAAGCGAATCCAAATCTGGGCTGCCCATCGCGGTTCTGATATCGGGAGGAGGCACGACCCTCAAGAATCTCATTGACCGACAAAAGGCGGGAGAGTTATCCGTCGATTTTCGACTCGTGATCAGCTCACGCAAGGAAGCAAAGGGATTGCAGTTCGCTCACCAAGACGGGATTCCTTCCGAGGTCCTTCGCCGGAAAGATTTTAGTGACGGCGAATCCCACTCTGAGAAGATCTTCGAAGCCATTCGAACGTCAGGTGCGCAGCTGGTGGTGATGGGGGGCTATCTGGAACATCTTCTCATACCCGAAGACTTTACAAACCGCGTAATCAACATCCACCCATCTTTAATCCCAGCGTTTTGCGGACAAGGGATGTATGGATTACATGTCCATCAAGCAGCGATTGACTTCGGTGTAAAAATCACCGGATGCACCGTACACTTCGTCGATAACCAGTACGATCATGGGCCGATTCTCTATCAAGCCTCCTGTCCGGTTCTGCAAAGCGATACGGCGGAATCACTCCAGCAGCGTGTCTTTGAACTAG
The DNA here is from genome assembly GCA_903820735.1 of uncultured Pirellula sp. Taxonomy (GTDB): domain Bacteria; phylum Planctomycetota; class Planctomycetia; order Pirellulales; family Pirellulaceae; genus JBKCUI01. Next base: position 15,828 of record CAIJIZ010000326.1, on the reverse strand, counting down.
AGCGAGAGGCTTTGCCCGCTGTGCTCCAAGAACTAGCGTTGAAATTCCTGGAATCGCGTTAGCAAACTAACGACGACGGGTCGGGCGCTGATTGGTATTGCTCACTCTCGGTTTTGCTTGAACGCTGTTGTTTGCTCGAACGCCATTATTGGCTGGTAAAGCATTGTTTGATTGTGCACTGATGTTTGGTTGTGAACCGTTGGCGGTATAACCAGCTGGAGACCTCGTAGCGGGACGCGAGGCTTGCCCCATTTGACGGGGGGCATCCCCCTTGGATGCAGGTATCGCGGTTAACCAAGAATCTTCAGTTGATGGGTTTTCAAGAACTTCGGTAAGACGTTTGTGATAGAGAGCCAGAGCGCGGGTTGCGTGACCTCGAGGACCGATCGGCCATTTATGCGACTTATTGTCAGCGATGTGCTTGAGAAGAAAATCGATCCCCTTCTGCACCCGTTCGGTTTGCAGTTGGTCATCGCCAACTGTGAACATCAACCACTCGAGCATATGCCCGGTAGTTTGCACTTTTCGCTCGTCCTTCGGATCGTTCCCACGTGCTTCGTACCAGTTTGTACTGAAACTGCCATCTGGGTTCTGTAGTTTCCAGGTGAAGTCGATGAATTCATTGACGAACTTCGCAGCTCGCAAATACTGACCTTCGAGTGGTTGGCCTTGTAGGACACGCTGTTTGATCGCGAAGGTGTACCCCATCAAGCGATGCGTACCACCGCAAGCTGCACCGACGATTGGCTGAGCGAGCTCTTCTTGGATCAGCTTTTGAATGCTCCAAACCTTACCGTCGTTCGATCGCCAAATCTTGTTCGAGTCGACGTAATAAGAAAGCCCGATGAGCTTGAACGTCAATTCCGAACGTTCTCGACAGGTCGCCATCTCGTAGTAGACCAAGTCTTGGACAGTGAACTTCCGATCGCCGATTTGGATCGGATAATCGGGTGGAACTTGGCATTGCGCTAGGATCGACAAAAACTGCCCTGCATGACCTTGCACCCCACCGCCGACGTTTGGAACAAAGCTGTTTCCGCGTGGGGTGAAAATTCGCTGAGTCTTGCATAAACCGTTGTGGCACATCCATCCGATGGCATTGACCCGACCTTTGGGGCCGACCATTTCGTATTCGCTACCGAAGGCGAGCAAGGCGTGCATCACCGCCCAAGGAGACCTTTCGGCGGTGGTTTCCGGATGCGTCAAATAGTGATCCAAGCAGTTCTGCACTCTCTCCAACCGAGCAATTTGCTCTGGCGTGCCACCGATCACGTTTTTACTTAGCGTGGGTTTGTCAGTTGCTGGACTTGCATCGCTGTTTTCATTCGTTTCGCGATTGGGATTTACTGCGTCCGAACCGTTCGAGGCATCCGGAACAATTGAACTGCCGTCCTCGTTCGCCGATCCCCATTCTCCATAGAGCACCGGCTTTTGCGCTTTGTCGGCATCAACACCTTGATGCGAACTGTCGCTTTGAGCTAGACGAGAGGGCGCATCTTCTTGCGCGAGATATTCATCCATGTCCTGCTCTGGACTCTTCAGCTCACGTTTCTTCGGGATCCGATTGGCGTTCCGATCATCTTCTTGATTACTGGAATTCAGGGCGGTCGGATTTCGCGATGGGTTGAGTATCAGAGGGGCTGGGTTCTGCGAGCTCGCCGGTTCGCCGTTAACTTCGTTTACGAATTCTTTGGATGTTGTGAATTTCGGAGGTTCGCTGACAACGTCCCCGATTTCAATGCCGTTAACTCCCGGCCCAATTTCTTCTGGCCCGTTAACATCTACTCCAAAGACTTCGGAATTATCGTCTGTTTGGGCGAGGACTTGACCGACGACGTGACCGGCAAGAACTTGAGGCCAATTCAAAGGTTGCATTCCAGCTGAGCCAATGGCCAGCACAGGGTGGATCGATTCGTGTTGATAGTCCGCAACCAAGAGGGTCCGAATCCATGCGCTGGCGGTGGAGACGCCAGAAAACTTCCCTGCGACTGACCCCATAGGCAATCCGGGCTCTAGGTCACGAACAGCGGGCAGTTGCAATGATCCGAACGCCTTGGATTCCTTACTTCCCCCTTCACGCAGCACATTTACAGGTGGTTCATCCGGTGCTTGGGCTAGCAATTCCGCGTTGGGTACGGAGAAAAGAGGAGCTAGCACCAGAGCTTTAAGGAATACCGAGCGGGGATTCGGCATAGGATGAAACCGTGGATAAGGAACCATGAAATGGGGCGTTAGGGGGCCGGGAGCGTAAACGTGAAGGAGAAGATTCACACGCACACCCTTGTATCGGCCTGGGAGGGGGTGATCGTACAACCATAAAAAACGAAATAATTGCTAAAACGGGAAGGGCAGGGCCCCCGAGGAAAAAACCGAGCCTTACCCTTCCTAAACCCTTGCCAATAAGCAACTTAAACACAGCAATGAAAGTAATTAAAAAGGTAAAAAGTTGAAATCAAGGCCCTTGCAATGAACATTTCCACAAGATTTGCGTACAATCTGCAAAACTTACGGACCCCAAGAAGGGGCCGTGTCGCTTTTTGGGGCCGTTTTAGAAACGGTAACTGAGAAGAGAAACGACAACGTTCGTTGCGAATAACGCGGAACCAACGATTGTCGAAGTAACGCAAATGGAATCGATACAGGTCGGTTCGATAGCGGAAGAAGCGATTGAGCTATTAGCTTTCGGGCTAGAAAGGTTGCTCGATGACAACAAGAAAAGAATCGCTGGCAAAACTCAAGGAGGTTTTATTGCTGCGACGCGAAGCCCTGCGTAGGGCGCTCGATGGTGACATAAGCATGCTGCAATCCCTTAACCAAGAGGGAGGGGACGTCATGGACGCAGCGATGGATACTGCCCAAGACGAAATCAGCAGTCAGTTAGTGGAAGTCGAGAGTAGAGAGCTTCATCAAATTGAAGACGCACTCGCTCGCTTCAAAGATGACATTTACGGGGACTGCGAGATTTGCGACAAGCCTATTCCATTGGCAAGGCTCCAAGCAGTTCCTTACGCTACGACTTGCATCGATTGCGCCCGAAAACAAGAATCGGGACAGTTACGTCAAGGCGAAGAATTTAGCTGAGACCAGAATGCCAGAACCCGGTTTACCTGAGCCAGAGATAAAGGTCATCGGTCCATATCGGATCGATCGGATCCTTGGTCGTGGCGGAATGGGAACGGTTTATCTTGGTATTCATGCGAAGAGTGGCGAGAGCGTTGCCGTCAAACTCATCGCCAGTGAGATGGCTGAGCATCAACGGTTCCGTCGCCGTTTTGATGCGGAGATTCAAACGCTTCTGCGATTGAAACATCCAAGCATCGTTAAGTTGATAGGTGTTGGTGAAGAAAAAGGACTCTTGTTCTACTCGATGGAATATGTCGAGGGTGAAAATCTTCACCAACGCCTCAAGCGACGGAAGCGAATCGACTGGCCTCTTGTCTTGGATTGGGCGATCGATATCGCCAGCGCTCTGAAGCACGCTCATGACTTTGGCATTATCCATCGGGATATCAAGCCAGCGAATCTACTTCTCGACACGAGCGACAAGATCAAATTGACCGACTTTGGCATAGCCAAGCTGTTCGGTGCGCAAGAATCAACGATTCCAGGCTCGGTTATTGGGACGGCTGATTTCATGCCTCCTGAGCAGGCGGAGGGACAACCCGTCTCACCGAGAAGCGACCTGTATGCACTTGGAGCGATCTGTTACGCTTGCCTCGCAGGCCGTCCACCTTTTACAGGAACGAATGTGCCGGAGATCTTGTTCAATGTTCGGTATGGAGTCTATGCCCCGATTGGGTCGCTAGCCCCTGACACTCCAGAAGAATTCGCGAGGCTCATCGACGAGCTTCTTTCTCGATCCGTTTCCAATCGACCTCCGACGGCTTACCTTGCTCTCAGTCGCTTACAAGCGCTTCGCGCTGGGTTGAGCCGCAAGGCGGTCAGCCCCCAAACCTCGGAACAAGTCATCGCGCCGAAGCCGCTGAAGCCGCCGACTGTTGAGCCGAGTCCGTCTGACCATACCAGTATCAACATGGGGGATCACCCTTCCGTTGCGGAACTAGCTGTTCCAATCGACGCCACTCGCCTATTGCCGGAGGACATGGAGGACCTTCCAGCACCCACCCGGGCACCTGCGACGAGGCTCGGTCCGGGAGCAGATTCTCGTTCCAATGAGTCGACCCAGGACATCAACGCAGTCCCTGAAGAGCCAGTGGGCACGCCGGCGGAAGTCCCAAGCGGACTTGCTCATGTTCGCAAAACCAATTTCACTGAAATCACCGACCGAGACCGCATTGAAACGACGATTTTCAGTGATCTGAAAACACCTGAAACATCCTCGCGATGGGGTGAGGTCCTATTGATCATCGCTGCCCTCGCGGCAGCAATCTTGGGGATCTACTATTTTACTCGCCCCGTGGATCCTGAGAAACTGTTCGCTCCCATTGAGGAAGCGTGGGATAACCGCGACGAAGTCCGCTTGCTTGAGTTAGAGGACGAGATTCAGTCCTTTCGAAGGCTTCATTCCGATTTCCCAGACATCGACATCGTAGAGCAAGCCGCATCGGAAGTTGTGTATCTGAAGAAGCTTCGAGTGCTTCAGCGTCGAATCAGTGGAGTTCCTGAAACAAACGATACGATCCTCATGATCGATCCATTGCGTTTTATCGTTCGCTTGCACCAAGAAGATCCCAAAGCTGCTGTCGAATTGCTAAATGCTTATCTGGAATCCTATAAGCCATCTTTGTTATCGGATTCGCAGCGTCCGTGGCTCGACGTGGCCAGTCGTTTGAAACAAGACTGGCAGCAGGATCTGGAGACCGCGAAACATGGCAGTTCCATTGAATCCCTTGAGAATTACATCCAAAAAATCCAAGCGGAATTGCCGCTTGTGGAACAACAAACCCACCTTGAGGCTCTTCGAAAACTCTACAAAAACCTTCCTTGGGCCCAACCTCTCATCGAACAACTTGACCGGGAACTAAATTCCACTCCCTAGGTCCGGCGTTGAAACCACGCATTTCATGAGGTATACTAGCGCCTTGGCGCCGCGCATCGAAAATGCCCGCAGTTGAATCGTCTTCGGGCTAAAACCCTCGGCACGGCAACCCTAAACTTGCACTCTTGCGAACCGAAATTCGCGGTCACACAGAACCAAATTCGCCGCCGACGCGACTTCAACCGCGTCGGCGTTGTCGTTTATTCGTTCACTCGTGACTGGCAACTTCGATACGCACAAGGATCGAACACGTATGGAAAACCATCCTTTGGAAGCGGTCGCGAAAGCCGACACACTCATTGAAGCAATGGGTTGGATTCGTCGCTTTCGCGGCAAGACCACCGTCATCAAGCTCGGGGGATCTCTTATGGCTAACCCCGATGCGATGCGACATACCTTGCTCGATATCATCTTTATGGAAACCGTCGGGATGAGACCGGTGGTTGTCCATGGCGGTGGTCCTTCAATCAACCGAGCCATGGAAGCCGCTAAGATTCAGCCTGTATGGGTCAAAGGTCGACGCGTCACCGATGAGAAGACCCTCGAAATCGTCGAACAAACCCTTGCCTTCGAACTCAACACGTTCTTAGCCGAAGAAGTCGAACGCCTCGGCGGTCGATCGATGAACCTCAATTTCAAAACAACCAACGTCCTCTTCGGCGAGAAACTACTCCTCGAAGAACCAGGCTCCGAACCGATCGATCTAGGATTCGTTGGCCATGTAACCCGAGTCGATCGCCAGACGATCGAAAGCCTTACCTACACCGGACAAATCCCTTTCATCCCATCGATGTGCATCGATGAGCTTGGACAGAAGTACAACGTCAATGCTGATACTGCCGCCATGGCGGTTGCCGAAGCTCTCGGCGCAGAGAAATTGATTTTCATCAGTGACGTCAATGGCGTTCGACGCGACAAGGACGACCCAAACAGCGTAATCCATTCGATGACCGCCGCTGAAGCCCAAGAGCTGATCGCTCAAGGGGTCATCAGCGGGGGAATGATTCCAAAAGTAGAAGCTTGTTTGTCAACCCTCGGGCGCGGGGTAGGCAAGGTCCACATTATCGATGGACAACTCAGACACTCGCTGCTGCTTGAAATCTACACCACCGCTGGCGTTGGCACCGAAATCGTCCAGCATCGAAATTCACCCGCCTCAAAAATCTAGTTCATACCGATGAAGCACCTGAGAAACCTCGTCGATCTCAATGTCGACGATTTTCATACGATCCTCGATTGGTCGCTCCGACTCAAAGCCAGCTTGGCCAAAGGCCATCGTCCAGACTTGCTCAAGAACCACACTTGCGCCCTGGTATTCGAAAAAGCGAGTCTCCGGACTCGTGTTAGCTTTGAAACCGCGATGGCTCAACTCGGAGGTACCGCCTTGTATCTGACCGGCGACGCTGGTTGGCGGGAACGCGAAACCATTGCGGATTTCGTCCGCGTGCTCGGTGAATATTGCGATTTCCTCGTCTGCCGCGCCTTCTCTCAATCCACCATCGAGGAACTCGCAAGCTACAACGCACTTCCTATCATCAACGGCTTGACCGATCAATCGCATCCATGCCAAGCCTTAGCAGATATTCTTACGATTCATGAACATCTGGGTGGTAAGCTCAAGGGGCGACAACTGACCTTTGTCGGCGACGGGAACAATGTCGTCCGGTCCCTGGCTCGCGCATGCGGCTACGTCGGACTTCGTTTCCGATTAGCTTCCCCAAAACAATACCAACTACCAGAAGACTTCATCGAAGAACTCAGAGAAGGACCTCCGCTTGACTTTGATCAAGACGAGAACATCGAAAAGATGGTTCGTGATGCCGACTTTCTATACACCGATGTCTGGACCAGCATGGGACAAGAATCGGAGAACGATGCCCGGAAACGAGCCTTTGCTCCCTATCAACTCAACGAGCAACTCATGAGCAAAGCCCCTGAGCGTTGCCGAGTTCTGCACTGCCTACCGGCTCGCCGTGGCTTAGAAATCACCAACGAGGTAATCGATTCACCGAAGAGCTTGGTATTCCCCCAAGCAGGTAATCGCTTACATGCGCAAAAAGGCCTGCTCGCTTGGCTTGCCGTCGAGAATAACTACCTTGCATCCGCGGCTCCTATCACCAACCTTCCGAGATAGTCTTCAACCATTGACGGAGGCTTGAATTGCTCAAGAGCTTGTTCCGTAACTGGTCGCTTGAAAGCAAGGCACTGCTGTTCCTTGGCCTAGCTCTGCTCGTCTCTTTAGTCCTCGGATTCTTCGCTGTTCAATTCGTTGCCGAACGATTGGTCCGCGAAACCACTCGGCGCTCAGCCCGTGAATTCGCTAATACTGTAGTTCGACTTCAGCATGCAACTTGGGAATCAACACCCAAGCCACCGAGTCAAGAAGTCCAACCGCTGGCCCAGCCCACTTCGGATTCAAAGTCCTCCCTGCCTCCGTTGGACAGCGACCTGTTTGAATCCGATACCAACTTCCCGATGCGATGGGAATTGCTTCGTCTGAAAGACGGACTTGAACATGCAAAGCTCAATGGCCAAACGGCACAAGGAAAGGATTTGGACTGGCTCACCAAACTTCACGCTCGCCTCTCCGAACTCGATTCCGCCAACAAAGCTCAAAACCAATCGCCCGAACAAGCGCCCAGCACCAATCCTGCTTCTAGCCCCTGGTCAAGCGTTGCCAACCCCACAAACGCGTTATTTGAAGAAGACGGTCCGATTCAAGGTGAGTACATCTACTATCACCCGATCCGCTTTCACGACGGCTGTCGTCAATGCCACCTTCGCTCATTGACTCAGTCACAGCCTCGACTCGCTCCTGTGTCAGTAGATCCTTTTCGGGTTTTGAAAATCCGCATTCCCGTATCAGAGACACGTGTTTGGCGAATATGGAGCTACTCACTACTATCCTCAATTGGTATCGCGACCCTCGCGCTGGCTTTATTCTTCATTCACTGGGTTCTCAAACGACTGGTCATTAACCCACTTTCCGAACTGAAGTTCGTCAGCGACGAGATCACAAGCGGCAAATCGGATCTACAGTTCCGAGTCGATACCGACGATGAATTCACGGAACTTTCAGATTCATTCAACCGCATGCTGCGCCATTTGACTGCCACGCAACATCAACTTGAAATGGTCAACAAAGAACTCGACTCCCGCATCGATGAACTTGCAAGCGTCAATCTCCAGCTCTTCGAAGCAAATCGCCTCAAGGGTGAGTTCCTGGCGAATATGAGCCACGAACTTCGAACTCCACTAAACTCCATCCTCGGATTCAGTGATGTTCTAGCCGGTATCGAAAGCCTCACCGATAAGCAACGGCGTTGGGTCACAAACATTCAAAACTCAGGCCGTATCCTATTGGAAATGATCAACGACATCCTCGACCTTGCCAAAGTAGAAGCAGGGAAAATGGAAGTACGTCCCGCATCCTTCGATTTGCTTGCAGTCATCGGTGCCCAAGTCGAGATTTTCCGAAAACTTGCCGATGACAAAAACATCGACATACAAGTCGACTCAAGCCAAAGTGAATTGCGGGTCGTACAAGACCAGAGCAAAATAGCGCAGATCCTTACCAATCTTCTGTCTAACGCAATTAAATTCACCCCTGAAGGTGGACTCGTTACGATCGCTACTGAAGTCGTTTCTGATAAGGCATTCTTTGTTTCTGTATCGGATACAGGGATTGGAATCGCTCCTCACGAACACGAAGTGATCTTCGAGAAGTTCAGACAAGCGTCGGGAGGAAACAACAACGACTCTCTCACACGGGAGCACTCAGGGACAGGTCTGGGACTATCCATCGTTCGAGAATTATGCCGCTTACTCGGCGGAGATATCGCCCTGTCAAGCCAACTCGGCCAGGGAAGCTCCTTCCGGGTCGTTCTTCCTATCCATTACGGTGAAACGTTAGATACAACCTCATAGATTCGCGCAACAACTTCGGGGGCCTACCCAATCAAGCGAACAGTTCATGAACAACCCGTCCATGAACGTCTGTCAGTCGAAAATCTCGACCGGCATGCCGATAAGTCAACTTCTCATGGTCAATTCCCAGCAGATGAAAGATGCTTGCGTGCAAATCATGCATATGCACTTTGTTACGAATCGCTAGCTGCCCAAACTCATCCGTCTCACCGTACGATTCCCCAGCGCGCACACCACCACCTGCAAGCCAAACCGTAAAACCTCCTGGGTTATGATCGCGGCCAGTTCCATTCTTCTCCGCGTAAGGCTGCCTGCCAAACTCACCTCCCCACCATACTAACGTGTCTTCTAGGAGTCCCCGTTGCGCGAGATCTGTCAGCAATCCGGCAATCGGTTGATCGACAGCTTTCGCATGATCGGCATGCTTCGGGAGATTCGAATGCTGATCCCAGGCGGGATTCGCGGAATCGTCTCCATAGTTGACTTGGATATAACGCACGCCAGCCTCACACAACCTACGAGCTAACAAACATCGCTTTCCATAGGTCGCCGTTTCCTTCTGATCGATGCCGTATAGCTTTTGCGTTTCCTCGGACTCTTTCGAAATATCGAAAACCTCCGGCGAAACAGCTTGCATACGAGCCGCAAGCGCATAGCTTGAAATCAACGATTCGATTTCATCGGCTTGGGGCAGCGTACTATGACTCGAGTCAGTCATCGCACGAAACCTCTCGAGCTGCATCTCTTGCAACTCGCGCTGCATCATCCATCGTTTATTCTCTTGAGCATACCCCTGTGCATCGATCGATCGCGAGTATTCAATCCCGAGCTCCGTGGAACTAGCACGTCCAATAGGTGTCCCTTGAAACCTTGCTGGCAAAAATGCCGACCCGTAATTCCTTGGGCCTCCGTTGCCGATCGAAGGTGCGATCGATACGAAACCGGGTAAGTTCTCATTTTCACTACCGAGTCCGTATAATGTCCAAGCACCCATCGACGGGCGGACCGAATTCAACGCACCGCAATGCAGGAATAAAGTAGCCGGCCCATGCGCAACTCCGTCGGTATGCATCGAATGGATAAACTGCATCTTGTCTACGTGCCCTCCCATGCAAGGGAACAAGTCCGATACAAGCTTTCCGCACTCCCCATAAGGTTTGAATTCCCAAGGGGATTTCATCACACGGTGAGTGCCACCGAGCTTTCGCGTGTTAGCGAATTCTCGAGCATCGTCGAAAGGAAGCATCTCCCCGTCCCGCTTTTCAAGCACAGGCTTGTGATCAAAGGAATCAACTTGGCTAACCCCTCCCTGCATAAACAGGAATATAACCCGCTTCGCTTTGGCACGATGATGAAGCCCATCGAGCCCTTGAATGCTATTCGAACTTGCTGCACCAAGGCTATCGCGTCCCATCATGGCTTGAGCCGCAAGCGCTCCGAATCCACAGCCTGCCCAACGATATAAGTCTCTGCGATTGATCATCTTCTTTACCTAGCCACCTTCTGCGACGCTCTACGGAGCATATCGAAAATCGATCGATGCAAACAACTGATGCGCAAGCTCCTTCGCGGACGCTTCGCCCAGCACGGTCCTACCCCACCGAAGCTCAACCTCCGTGGGAACTCGACCTAAAATCTTCACGAATAATATTTCGACTACCTGATTGCAATCCGCCTCTACGGCACAAGGCTCAAGCCCGACACTTGCCGCTTCAGCTCGCTTGGAAACCCAAGGGCTATTCATCAAAGCCAAGGCTTGCGTTGAAACCGTCGAGCGACTTCTTTCGGATATCGAAAAACTTGGATTCGCTCCATCAAATTCTCGAACCAATTCCGGCAAACTATTTCGAAACCAAGGTAAATAAACCGAACGATAGCCCGCTTCGTGCTCGTAGCGATAGTCTTCCTTCGTCCCTGCACGAACGGTGGAACCAACAGCAGGGAACATCGAGCCCCCCTTCAGTTCACTCTCTTGCAATTCACCACTAGATCGCAACATCGAATCCCGCAGGGACTCGGCATCAAGGCGACGAAGGTGGCCATACGAGAAATAGCCATTCTCCGGATCGATTTCCTTCGCCGATTCGGTGGGCTTCAACGCGCGGCGGTATGCCTTCGATGTTACGATCGTGCGAACCAACCATTTGGTAGACCAACCTTGTCGAATAAACTCCCCTGCCAAGTCATCAAGCAATTGCGGATCGGACGGTGGAAGTCCTGTCGTACCGAAGTTATCGACCGTCCTGACGATCCCATGTCCCATCAAATTAGCCCACACACGGTTTACGTAGACTCTCGCTGTTAATGGGTTTTCAGGGGCGACCAACCATTGAGCTAACTCTAGTCGACCGTTGGCGGCTGGATCAATCGTGATGCGACGGGCAAGCTCTGGCTCATGCTCATTGATACAACTTAGAAATCCCCTTGGAACCGACGCACCCAAACGGTGAACGGAACCTCGGACATGGATCGCGATCCCGCTCGGCGTAGGACTTGGCCGCAGGGATTGCGCCATAGGTACGGACTCCTGCAGCTTTTGAAGCTGGCTCAATTCCTTCTCCAACACCCCCAACTGCTCCTTCGCTTTTGCTTCGCGGTCAATCTCTTGCTGACCGTCTGCAATCGTCTGAGGTTCCTGCGTGCTGCGAGAAGTTTGCCCACCAGTAGCCTGCCCACCAGTAGCCTGACCGCGAGACGCCTGACCCTCCGGTAGGAACTGCACAGCGTCGGCGATCACGTGCCCATCTGCCCCCTCATTGCTGATAATGACAAAGGCTTGTCCACCCTTCTCGAAATTAAATGTTCCGAGGGTTTGCCACAATCCATCATCGCTTGGAGATTTCTTCTGATCGATCGAGAAGGCTTGATCGCCGTCGGCACTGAATACTCGAACTTGCGTTCTAGAGCTTCGATTCTCGCCAGGTGCGTAAGCAACGCGCACGACATACTTTCCGGTCGGAATCTCCGAGCATTCAAAGGTAACGGATTTCTCTCCCCGTTTCTGGTTGCGATCGTGCAGATACCCGTTGCCCACGTAATTGGCTACCGAGCTCGAGTCATCCCACTCTCCGATCTTCTTTGCTTTAGCGTTGTCAACAACAATACCGGGAAGTTGCTCAACCGCCAGAACGGTGGACTTGCTACCCTTCGGAGACAGTGCCCCTTTGAGGGACGCTATCTGCTTTTGGAGAATTGTTAGTCGCTCCGTGTTCATTGCGAAAGCTTGTTGCTCCTCACTAGAGACGGGTAATGGAATCCTTACCCATTTCGAAACATTCTCATGATCCATCGCAACCGACGATTTCAAAATGCCTGCCAAGGCGTAGTAATCCGAAGTAGGAATCGGATCGAACTTGTGATCATGACACCTAGCGCAACTCAGTGTTTGCCCTAGGAACGCTTTTCCTAAGACATCGAGTTGCTCATCGATCGCATCCATTTCTAATTGCTTCTTGTCTTGCTCTTCATAGTTATGATCCCCGATCGCCAAAAAGGTCGTAGCAACCAATCGGTCTTGGGCTCGGAGCAACTCCGGACCAGAGAGAGATATAGAAGTATCTTTATTCTCTTGGGCATGTAGCAAATCCCCTGCAACTTGCTCCATGACGAAAACATCAAAAGGTTTATCTTGCTGAAAGGATCGAATTAAGTAGTTTCGATAACGCCATACATCCCCAAGCACGAATCCTCGCAACGTCAAAGATTCCGCATATCGCACCACGTCCATCCAATGCCTCGCAAATCGCTCTGCATAACGAGGCGAAGCAAGGTACTCTTCAACCAGAAGCTCCCTTTCTCCTGCGACCGCGATCTCGTGCGTTGCCCCCCCATTTCCGGAAAATTGCAACCGAGTTTTCGCTGACTCCAAATCCTCGTAAGATGGGTTCAAACCATGCAAATCAATACTTAAACGACGTAACCAGGTTTCATCGTCGACCAATGGACTTGGCTCGATCGACGCCTGTCGATACCGTTCTTCCAGCCATGCATCGATCAAATTTTTAGTTCCCAATCGCTCGGTGTTTCCTGTGATCGGACTATCGACCTGATTTGCGATCCCCTGACTTGCAATGCCCAGTGGTCGCTCCAATTGCATCAGAGGTCGGTAAGCCCAATGCTCTCGGGCGCGAGCGACGCTCAATGGCCCTGCGGAACTGCCATCGGCCATCTCGCTAGGATCTCCTTCCGGAGATTTCTCGAACGAATCCGAGACAACCATCCCCATCCGAATCCAATCCCGCAACAACTGAATCTGGTCTGCGTCAAGTTTCCCATCGGGAGGCATCTGCAATTTCGGGTCGCGGTATTCGACGGCGCGCAGAAACAGACTTGAATTTGTATCGGCCACGTCCACTGCGGGTCCAGAATCTCCGCCCCGAAGAATCAACTCTTTGGAATCGACGCTCAATCCGCCATTCTTCTCAGTCTTCGCCGAATGGCATTCCGAACATTTCTCAATCAGCAATGGTCGCACGTGCTTTTCAAAATACTCACCACCAGATTCTGCATTCTGCCCGAATCCAATCTCAGCGCCACAAGCGAGGACTATCCCAACACCTAAGATGGCTACGGTCGAAGCAACCTTTCGTGGGATAGATGGCAGGAGCCCGATCCAACCCCCGCAGAACATTCTGCAATCACCCAACAGCACACAACCTCGAGCCATACGTATACTTCCACGCAGAACCGTTTTCTGAACAAACATGTAGCCGTTTAATTATGACTGATTCTTCACCTTCATGCACACACACTTAAGCCATAAAAAAGCCAATTTCGAAGCGCCCTTGGCCGATTTCGCTTGCGAATCGACTCACCAAGTTCGAAAATCCATTCATTCCTCGAAAGCTACTCGCAAACTCTCGCCTGGATCAATCACCCAAGGCAGTAGCCAATGCAACAGCCTAACGCAATAACCCAGAGCCATTGCTAACCAATTATCATTGCCTTTCATCGCACTTTGTGATCGTCGATGGGCAATGAGATGCGGAAGGACCCTAACACGGAAGGATACTTCATTGAGAAGCACGCTGGACCCTGACGACACGACCGATGAATCAACCTTGAAGCCATCAATCCGCGTTTGGATCCCCAAGCGAACTCTTATCGCCATCGCTTTGCTGGCCATGATGGCCTTCGCCACTCTCGCCCAACCTCCCGGAAGACGTTTTCGCCGCGATTGGCAATCTGCCGGGCGTGGGGGAATCCCAAGCTGGCAAGTCGACAGCAAATTCTCGAAAGACACCTTTACTTTCGTCCGGATCAAATACGACTCCTCGGGGTATCGGCGTGGCGGAGGATGGGCAACCGACTTCCGCGATAGCGAACTGAACTTTTCGCTACGGTTAAAGCAACTGACCACGATCAACGTCAACCCAGAACCAATCGTCCTCGAACTTACCGATCCAAAACTGTTCGAGTATCCCTTTATTTACATCATCGAACCCGGAGACTTGATGTTCCACGAGCCCGAAGTCCTCGCCCTCCGCAAGTACCTTCTCAAAGGTGGCTTTTTAATGGTCGACGATTTCTGGGGTGATTCGGAATATGAAAATTTCTATCGTGAAATCAAACGGGTGTTTCCTGACCGCGAACCGGAAGAAGTCCCGCTCGAGCACGAAATCTTCCACTGTGTTTATGACCTAAAGGAAAAGCCGCAACTGCCATCGATCCATGCCGCTTGGGCTGGACGCGATTCAGGGGTGACTTGGGAACCCCGATACGACTCCGATACATCCAAGCCTCACTACCGAGCGATCTATGACGACGCCGGACGAATCATGGTCTTCATCTGCCACAATACGGACATGGGAGATGGATGGGAGCGAGAAGGCGAAGACCCTTGGTACTTTGAAGAGTTCTCCGTGAAAAAAGCCTATCCACTTGGTATCAACATCGTGACTTATGCGATGACACACTAAGTCTCCAAAAAAATTTCAAATCCACAGGAACGATCTCAATTGTCAACCGAGCCATCTACACCACAGACAAACGTCGCTGAACTCAACGATCCACATTCCGATGCGGTATTGTTCGAACAGATCCGTGAGGGCAAGCGGCGACTTGAAGCCGAATTAGCCAAAACAATCGTTGGGCAGAAAGAGGTGATCGAGCAACTGCTCATTTGCCTGTTCTCCGGAAGCCATTGTTTGATCACCGGTGCACCGGGTTTGGCCAAAACCCTGCTTGTTCGCAGCGTCGCACAGATTTTTCATCTCGCGTTCAGTCGGATTCAATTCACACCAGATCTGATGCCGGCGGACATCACTGGCACGGAAATCTTAAGCGATCAATCCGGTAAACGAGAATTTCGATTCGTCCAAGGTCCGATATTCGCCAACGTTGTCCTTGCGGACGAAATCAATCGAACCCCTCCTAAAACACAATCTGCTTTGCTAGAGGCAATGCAAGAGCGACAAGTCACCGCTGCCGGAAAACGTTTTGCTCTACCATCCCCTTTCTTTGTACTCGCAACTCAAAACCCCATCGAAATGGAAGGGACCTATCCACTACCCGAAGCCCAACTCGATCGATTCATGTTCAATGTCCTGATCGATTACCTTCCCTTCGAAGACGAACTGAAAGTGGTCTTAGACACCACAAGCAAATCACCCGAGACCATTGAGCCACTATTTTCAGGGGAAGATATCCTTGGTTTCCAACGACTCGTCCGGAAAATGCCGATCGCGGATGAAGTGGCTAGGTACGCCGTTCAACTTGTGGCCTCCACCCGACCGGGACAACCTCAAGCTCCGAAATGGGTCGAAGAATCCATCACTTGGGGTGCTGGATTGCGGGCTGCGCAGATGTTGGTCCTCGGTGCAAAAGCCCGCGCACTGCTTCGCGGCAATACGCACGTCCAGTTCGACGACATCACGGCCCTAGCCGCACCAGTTCTTCGACAT
>CAIJIZ010000325.1 GCA_903820735.1 uncultured Pirellula sp. | reverse complement strand
GTCGCATAGCTAGGATGGTTGCCCACGAAGCGATACAGATTCGTATCCCCAGCATCAAAGCTCTTCGGGTCTTTCGTCTGCCAGCGGCCAATCGTCGAATCGAACACAGCAGATTTCCTGGGGACGGATTGGAAGATGGAGTTGCCGCAGATAGGAATGTAGCATGCATGCAGGCTCGCCGTCAAATGTTTTGCGATGCTCCTCAGACGCACGCTGTCTAGCGTCCAAACGACAACTGTCACTACGTCCGCGCACTGGCCGCAAAATGGCCATTTTCATGGTCAGATCATGCAAGAATCGAGCATGAAGGAACGAGTAAATCAGCCATCGAAGTATCGATCCCAATTCCTTGCTGACTCGAATCGAGAGTGCAGGATTAATCTTGCTCATAGCGCCGAGTTCTCGGACGCCTTTTTCCAGAATGTTCTGCAGCGCCGGATGGCGACAGAACCCGATCCGACCACCGCAAGGAAGCTAAAAAGCATGGCCAGGAACAGCCGAAAATTCGTAGTGTTTCTTGCAACGTTCAAGGTGTCGTCGTAGACGGCTCCATTCAATTTGCAGACTTGGAAAGTAATAGATCAAGTACGATCCATGCGACGGCAACTACAAAAGCGACAACTATAGTCGTCGTCGCCGAAATTCCAGCGCCGCGCTGGAGCCAAGGTTGTGCTAATGCTGCCAGGATCCCAACGATTCCAGTGATCCAAAGCCATTTTGGGGGACTGCGATGCATATGTCAGTTCCCCCAGACCCATTCAGAAATTTCATTGGAAACGAACCACCCGACATAAATGCTTCCACCGATGAACGGGACGGAACCAACGTAGCCGTAGTTGTTATGAATTCCGGTCAGTAGCGAACCGTAAGGACGAATCGGGTTGAAACGGCCAACTTGAGTTCCGAAAGCTGTCATCTCATGACCAAAAATCCTAAGAGTCGAAAGCCTTGAGGAACTAGCTTCTGCCAGCAGTCCTGGGGATCGAATATCGTCTAGAAGGTGGCCCAACTCATGACGAATCCGACCATTTCGGAACGCTGAAGAACAACCTATCAGGAACTGCGTATCGTCTATCCATCCACCGGAACGAATAAATCCAATGTTTCCACTTGCGTGTAAGGCGTCTATCCGACCTGCAATTTGAGCCAAGTGCTCATCTGTAAACCCAAGAGCCTTAGCCCGTCGAACAAACGTTGAGCTTTGAGCAACACTCTTGATTTGGCCTACCAAAGATTCAATTTGTGACGAGGAAGCAGCAATTCGATTCGGTGAACCACCAAGTGCCGTTAATCCCTTTGGGGCTGATAGTGAGCCGTTACTTCCATTCTTAACTCCGGCCATTGCATACAACACCGATGAAATCGCCGCTCCTTTGAGACGGGACGTGTCGCCCTCGGCGTATGCTTCGTACGCACCATATCCCCATTGGCCAGCAAGTACGCTTCGACCGGTCCACTTGATCGTTTCTGTTCCGGCAGTTCGGACCGCAGCGGTTCCGCCAAGTGAAACGACATCAATAACATCATTTCCAAGGTTCAATCCAGACTCGATTACCTTGCCTTGAGAGATCGAATCCGCCGTGCGAACGAGGGGTATCGCTTGCATGAATGCAACTGCATCGTTGTGAGACTTCACTGATAGCGGAGAATCGTGGATGGTATCGAACGCTTGTTCCATACTCATGTTTCGTAATGGGGCTGTACCCATAAGCTCCCAATGAGTATTGGACCAAAACATCCAACTTGTCGTCGTTCGATCACGAAAAATCGCGATACGTTCATCTCCGGTTTCTGGATCTATGTATCGATACGAGACAGTCAGATGTTTGTCGTCCGCCGACCCAAGATGTACACGCATTTCAGCGCCTGCCGCAATTAGTTTATCGATAAACGCTCTCGACAGTTTTTTTGGATCCCATTCTTCCAACCCACTCGGATCCGTCGCATAGCTAGGATGGTTGCCTACGTAGCGATACAGATTCGTATCCCCAGCATCAAAACTCTTCGGGTCTTTGGACTGCCAGCGGCCAATCGTCGAGTCGAACACAGCAGATTTCCTAGGGACGGATTGGAAGATGGAGTTGCCGCAGATAGGAATGTAGCATGCATGCCGGTCCGCCGTCAAATGTTTTGCGATGCTCCTCAGACGCACGCTGTCTAGCGTCCAAACGACAACTGTCACTACGTCCGCGCACTGGCCGCAAAATGGCCATTTAGGCGGTCTGATCGTATACGACTCGAGCATCAATAGAGGAGCAAATCAGTGATCGACGCGTCAACACCTGCTCGCTGAACCGTCTGAGTGCGATGACAGGATAAACGTCGCTGCTAGCGCCGAGTTCTCGCACACAAAAGTGCCGAATGTTGTGGCTCGGAGCAGCGCTTTTTTCCAGAATGTTCTGCAGCGCCGAAATGCAGCGCCGAAGCGCTGCGTTAACCCTCGGCTTGCGCTATCGGTACTGCGTCAATTGCGCCAGAACCACGGAACAACCAAGTCACCGCGCCCCATCCAAACGGCCATCCATCAACGGCCAATCTAATTTCAATTCGTTCTTTGCTTACAACCTTTGCGTCCCACCACTGCCAAACACGTTCGTTGGGGTTCATCCAATACATCCAGTTGTCGACGGACCAAGCGCGAGTGCGTTCGTCCTCCTCTCGCTCATTGTCACTGAGTGTCTGCCATCGTTGCAACCACCTTTCGGACTCCTCAAGCGACATCTCTTTCGCGCAGGTGCGGACGAATCGTTTCGGCAATACACTGCGCCAATCGATTTCTTCTGACCACCCTTGTGAGCACGTCGTACAAATCACCCTCATTACATCGACCGCAGTTTCTAAAACCTCGTCGGAATTGCCCGTGCAATTGACCACGAATTGAACCAGTCCCACGCCAGGAACAGGTTCATCTTCTTGCGGTCCCACCGTCAAACGCCGAATCTCTGCCAAACAATCCTGCGCGTCAAGCATTAGAAGCCCTCCCTACCGGTACCTTGAATGATCCTGTCGAGCAACTCCTTGATTTGGTCTGGCCGTAGCCCGAATTGATCTGGGGCCGGATCGCGAGAAATAATTGGCCTATTCGGGAATTGCTTTGCCATACTTTCCGGTACGGCTGATGCACGAATGTCATCTAGCAATGACTTCGGCACGTCAAAAGACTTGACTGTTGCATCCGGAAGCCCTTTCGCGATCTTCTGGGACAGATACTGTTCTGCCCAAGCTTTACTTCCGAAGTTCAGCCATAGAGTTGTGCCGTCTTCGACGATACCAACTGCTCCGCCTTCGCCGAGCAGAATGCGAGTATTGGGAGTACCCTCAACTCGAAATACCCTCACTGTACTCCTTGGGGCAATTTGTTGTGAGAACTTAGAAGGGATAAGCTTGCCATTGAGTGGAATCGAGGCCAATTGTGCGGCTGAGGCTGCGATCCCCCAGGAGTTGGCTATGGATTGTAGTGCTTCTAGCTTGTTTATTGCCGACAAGTTATAGCGCAGCGTTTCTTCAGACGGGTAAAACGTGTACCCAATATGCTCCTTTCCTCCGTAACCGCCTTCGAACATTCCATACCATGTCCGTTCTTCACCGTCATTTGTCGTGCCTTTGACCTCAAGGTATCCAAATCGCTCGCCGTATACTGTTGTTGTGCGTAAAGTTGACTCCGCTGTCTCAACATCAATCCCAAGCAACGCATATATGACTGACTCATTTGTAACGCCATAGTTATACTGTAGCGCTCTATCGTAGGTTGGGTTTTTCATTTGGCGGCCATACCAGGGTCCTATCCAATATTGCGTGAATTCCTCGTTGGCGACCTCAAACTCGCGTCTAGACCGAAACATCACCGTGACGGGTGATCTCTCGACCAAACCACTCGGATCCGTCGCGTAACTCGGATGGTTACCCACGAAGCGATACAGATTCGTATCCCCAGCATCGAAGCTCTTCGGGTCTTTCGTCTGCCAGCGGCCAATCGTCGGGTCGAACACAGCAGATTTCCTAGGGACGGATTGGAAGATGGAGTTGCCGCAGATAGGAATGTAGCATGCATGCCGGTTCGCCGTCAAATGTTTTGCGTGGCTCCTTGGCGCGTACTGACTGCAACTGTCTCCACGTCCGCGCACTGGCCGCAAAATGGCCATGTACGCGGTCTGATCGTATACGAATCGGGCATCAACGAAGTAGCAAATCAGTGATCGAAGCATCAACACCTGCTCGCTGAACCGTCGGAGTGCCATGACAGGATAGTGACTCTGGCACCGCACGATTTCCGTGCGAACCCGTGTTGATCATGCCGGAGTGCCTCGTCGTTGGCAGACCTGGCACGGGCAAGACCGTGATCAAAGAATCTCTGAAAACACTCTCGGAAAAGGAGCATCTGGTAGCGACGGTCGCCCGTACGCTACACACGTACACCAACACAGTGAAGATTCTTTGCGAAGCCTTTCGCATCGAATTCGAGAGTTCGGCCTTCCAATGCGAGCGCAAACTGATCGCGGAAGCGTTCAGCCTCAATCGGAGCGGCAAAATGCTGGTCACCATCATCGACGATGCTCACTTGATGGAGATGGAGAACCTTCGCAAGCTCAGGCTATTGCTTGAAGACTTTCCCAAGAATCACAACCTGATTCTGATTGGCCAAGTGGAGTTGCTCTCGAATTTGGACTTGGCCGTCAATCAGGATATCAAGAGCCGAGTGACTTACTCGTTCTTAACCAAGCTGTTGCATGATTATGTGGTACGTTAGTTTATCCATCGCGAACTGGATCGGATTGGTTTAGCGCATTGTACATTCACGACTGGTG
>CAIJIZ010000324.1 GCA_903820735.1 uncultured Pirellula sp. | reverse complement strand
TAACTGTACAACTGAGTGACGAAGAACATGCTTTGCATGTCGGCCTCGTACTGAATCAGCTCGGCATCCGATACCTCAGGTCGCGATTGCAGTTGAATGATGCGCCTTCGGATTTCCTTGACTCGTTCGGGCAAGATACCACTGGGCGCATTAACAGTATATCTGATTTCCGCATCGGAAAGTATTTGGTTCGCAAGGGTCTGAATGCGATCGGCAAGCGTACCGGCTTGGACAGATTGATAATATTCCAGTTCTTTCAGAGATAATAAAGCACTTGCGATGGATAGTATCCGCTCTTGCAAACTGAGATGTTTTTTCGGACGCCAGAATAAGCGATCTTCGACCTGAGAAAGGGTATTTTCAAGGCTCTCTTGCGGATCCTCGGTATACCATCGCTTGATCGCTACAGGAATGACCACGATATCCCGTTGGCTCTTGCGGGCGCCTAGCAACGCCATCGCCGCTGCTCCATCGCGAAACAGGGTGGCACGATCGTTGGTGTGGTAGACATCTCCTTCGGGAAAAACTACCAGTGGGGAGGGTTGATTTTGTAGGATGTCGACTGCAGTCTTGATCGCAGCCATGTCCGTTCCTTCGCGGTCGACACTGAAGCAACCGCACCGCTGCATGGAGAATCGTTCGAACCTGCTGCTTTGATGAAAGACCTGCCAAGCGGTCATGATATAGAAAGGGCGTCCTGCACGGCGAGCAGCCTCAAGTAGGCAGTACGAATCCCAATGAAACGAGTGGTTGGGGGCCAATAGGATCCCAGCATTTGCATCGAGCGATTGCTGGAGGTGTTCGAAGCCCCTGGTTTCAATAGACTCAATTCTCTGTTCGCGAAGGGCTTTGACACGCAAAGGGTCCACGAGACGGAACCACCACCGCGACATTTTCGGGGGCCAAAAAGTATCTGGAGTTCGATAAGGCTGAATATTCATGCTGTCGCCCAGTATCTAGGGTCCAGTATCTAGGGCCCACTACCATGGGCACTGTATCCACGGCCCAATGCTCGTGCTCCGAGGATATGAAAGTACTTACTATCCGATTCTGATATCCTCTTGAATTTTATCACTCACTATTCGAATTTCATTCCCATTCGAACAAGACTGTATTTGCCCCTCCTAAACCGATCCATTCTACATGCTAAAATACCTCAAGTACCTCAGCAAGTTGACACCATTGAATCTTTTTCTGTCACGTGATCCTTAGGTTTCCCCTCTTCTACGGGCATGAACAATCCATGAACGATCGATCAAATCACAAGCGTCTCGTATTGGCGTCTACTCTTGCCTTTGGGTTGCTCATCGCATTTCCGGTTGGAATGGTCGCGCAAGACCCCACGGAAGATCGACTTGAGAAAGCCCCTTTCGAAGTGCGAGAGGAGGAATTGATCGCCAATAAAGAATTGGTAGAAGCCGGGAAGCTTGAGATACTCTCCCGGTTCACCCTCGCGACTCCACTTTGGAATTTCGATGGTTTGGGGACCATTCATGAAGTTTGGGCTGCGGGAGCGAGCGACCCGGTCGAGAAGACGCGGCTCAAGGAACTCGAAGAATTCAGCGACGCTTGGTGGCATGAGATGGACATGCGATACGGCGTTCATCGCCCGATTGAAGATGCTCGGATCGAGGAGTCAGTAACATTGGGGGTGGTTCGCACCAAAGCCAATGTCGCGATGAACGGCGCACCAGGTATCTCCCCGAATTGCCGCCTGTGCCACTCCACCGTCCTGTTCACCAACCCAGACCCCAAAAATCCTCAACCAAAACTGGCCGAAGGAATCCCTAACGTCTTCTTGGACTTCGAACGCTTGCACCAGAATATCTGCAAAAGTTCCCACGCAAGCCCGGGGTTCCTATTCGCCAAAAACCTACCCAGGTTCTTTATCGATTCAGCGGACTTCTACGGTATTCTCGTTCCAACCCTGCGGCCCGATGGAGTAAAACCCAGCCTGCTACGCTACTACAGCTTCTTCTTGGAGAAACATAGCACCAGCTACACCAAACCCCTTGAAGCGAAAGTACCGTTGATCCCATTTTTGAAACCACAGCCATGGACCAACTACTATTGGAAGACTCACGGAACAGAGGGGCAAGGCTTGTACGTCGACGGAGGGTTCTCCGGAAATGTCGCCGATGTGACTTATGCGATGGCAATCAATCGCGACCATTTGGGACGCGATTACCTAGAGGCCAAGGAGACCTTTAGAAAGACTGTCCCGTCCTTCTTCAGTTCCCTTAAAACACCTCGTTATCCTTTCATTCAATCCGTCGATAGCCAATCCGCTGACGCAGGGTTTAAAGTGTTTGAAAACAACTGCGCTCATTGCCACGGCACCTTCAAACGAACCGATGACAAGCAATACGACTTGGTTAGCTTCCCAGGAAAACTGGTCGATCACGAGGAATTGGGAACCGACCCGCTGCGCATCAACAACATCTTTGATATGAATATCGAGGAGAAGAAGAAGTTTCTAAGTGGCACCCTTGTTTCTACACAAAAATACCTCGCTCCACCACTCGTTGGAATCTGGGCCAGAGGACCTTACCTGCACAACGCTTCGGTACCAACGCTTTACGATTTGTTGCACTCGAGCTCACGGCCAAAGAAATACAGCATGTACCCCAGCAGTACCGACCCGAACAACTTCGATCAAACGCGGGTCGGATGGAAATACGTAGATGAATCGAATAAATCTCACGAAGAGATTCAGAAGCTGATCCAAGCCGATCCCTACGTCCGCGTCTTTGATCCCGATTGGAGAACACCCAAACAGGTCGAACAGCTCAGCCGTGCCTTGAGCGAAGTCACGGGGACACAAGTCGACCCGTCAAAACCGGAACTCTATACTGGCATGCTCAATACGGGACACACCTTCGGTGACTCTTTAAGTGAAGAAGACCGCCAAAACTTGATCAACTTCCTAAAGTGCCTATAGGCGATAGACAGTTGACCCGATCAAGGCGTTCTAGTTGGTGCATCGCTAGCTGCTGGTGCATCGCTAGCTGCTGGTGCATCGCTAGCTGCTGGATCAGTGCCGGTCGCTGGTGCATCGCCGGTTGCTGGTGCATCGCCGGTTGCTGGTGTATCACCGGCTGACCAAGCAGCGATTGGGCTGCCGTCAGGCCCCTTGGGATTCGCAGGAGAGGTCCCTCGCAAACTCGCGACATAAGCGGACACCATCACGATGTCGTTCTTGTTGGGGATACGTGTTGCCCAAGCTGGCATCGCACCGCCGGCAACCCCCTCGTTGATCACTTTGACGATGTCTTCAACCTTCTTGATGTGCTTGTAGTTCTCATCGCACAGATTCGGGCCGATTACACCGCCACCCTCAGCCCCGTGACATGAAACGCAGTTCATCTTGTAAATGGACTTGCCAACTTCGTTCCATTCCGGGTCTTTCATGTACTTTACCAGTGTCACAGCATCAGGTGTCAAGTCGCCGATGTCCGCGTACTTCTTCTTTTGGTTCGCATCAAGGGCTGCGGCGAACTGCTCGTGTACTGAACGATTCGGTCCACCCACATGGAAATAGAGCAAGTAGAAGGGGGATACCACCACGGTCAAAACGAACAACCACTTCCACCAACCAGGTAACGGGTTGTCGTATTCCCGAATTCCATCGTATGAATGTCCAAGTGTGACGTTCTCGGTTACAGACTTGTTTGTGGTATTCATGAAGGTGTGTTTGGTGTGGTGTTACTGCGTGGGATAGTGATGGGTTTTGGATCTCTTGGATCGACGACTTCATCGGTTAACGGGATCGATCCAAATCGGTCGACCGTCTCTTTCCGTAAGGTTAATGACCAGACGACGATCGCGACGAAGCAACTGGCGAAGATCACCAAAGCCACTTCGTCAAACCAAGCGTAGTTCAGCCATGAGACGACATCTTTAAGCATGGTTTACTGAGCTCCAGCAGTGGAGTCAGCAGTGGAGTCAGCAGTGGGGTCTGCAACCGTCGCATCCGCTTCTTTCGGCTTCGCCGGTTCTTCGGTTCTCGTCAAGTCCGTGCCTACGCGTTGCAAGTAAGCGATCAAGGCGATGGCAGTGGAATCCTTGATCATGTGTCCGTTGTATTCAACCGGGCCACCTTGAAGGACGATTTGTGCTGCGACTTTTTCAGCTTGCAATCTAGCCAAGTCAGCAGACTTCGTAACATCGTACGGATACTCTGGATGCAAGAACTTCGCTGCCTGAACACGAGGTTGAATTTCGTTGAAGTTCAATCGTTCTTCGAGCAAGTGCCTGTAGCTTGGCATCACTGAACCTGGCGAGATGACCGAAGGATTCTCGAAGTGACGCCAATGCCAAAATCCGCTTTGCTGGGTAATGCCGATACGAGCCAAATCCGGGCCGATACGCCGTGAGCCCCATTGGAACGGATGGTCGTAAACCGACTCTCCAGGCTTGCTGTACTCACCGTAGAGCAAACGCTCGGCAACCATCGGACGAATCATCTGCGAATGGCAGTTGTAACATCCTTCCGAAACATAGATGTCTCGTCCTGCGATCTCTAACGGTGTGTAAGGCTTTACGGTATTGATAGTCGGAATGTTGCTTCGAATCAAAAACATAGGAACGATTTCGAACAAGCTTGCGACGACCACAGCCAACGTTGTCATTACGGTGAACTTCACCGGCATGTGCTCCCAAGCTCGGTGCCAGTTCATCTGTGCGACTCGATCGACCTTGGTCGCCAGATCCAGAACCGGAGTTCCATCCAGTTTGCTTGCTGATGCCACAGGCTCGACGTAACCCTTGGTCAATCGTGGGGCGGAGTAAACAGGAACCTCGTACTTCGAAGGTCGCGTGCTCCAGGTCATGATTGTATTGAAAGCGAGCATCAATAGGCCGATGACATAAAGAGACCCCGCTCCCACGCGAACCCACCAAAACGGTACGATCTCTTGGACGGTCTCAAGGAACGCGTACACCAAGTCTCCGTTGGGTTTCTGAGCTCGCCACATTAGGCCTTGGGTAATACCAGCGGCATAAATCGGAATGATGTACAAAAGAATCGCAATCGTTCCGATCCAGAAATGCCATTCGGCTAACTTGGTACTCCACAACTTGGTTTGGTACAAACGAGGAAGTAACCAATAAATCATTCCAAACGTCATGAAGCCGTTCCATCCTAAAGCTCCGGAGTGAACGTGAGCGATAGTCCAGTCGGTATAGTGCGAAAGCGCATTGACACTCTTGATCGATAACATCGGGCCTTCGAAGGTCGACATGCCGTAGAAGGTGATTCCGACCACGAAGAACTTCAAAACCGGATCGGTGGTGACTTTGTGCCAAGCTCCTCGCAGTGTCAACAAGCCATTGATCATCCCGCCCCATGATGGCATCCATAGCATCACGCTAAACAACATGCCAAAGGTGCTTGCCCACTCAGGCAGGGCTGTGTAATGCAAGTGGTGCGGGCCAGCCCAAATGTAGATGAACACCAACGACCAAAAGTGAATGATACTCAGCTTGTAACTGAACACAGGTCGTTCAGCAGCCTTGGGCATGAAGTAATACATCAATCCCAAGAAAGGAGTGGTCAAGAAGAACGCGACCGCGTTGTGACCATACCACCACTGCATCAACGCGTCTTGGACCCCCGCGTAAATCGAGTAACTCTTACCCAATCCAATCGGGACTACCAAGTTATTAAACACGTGCAAGACCGTCACAGTGACAATCGTCGCGATGTAAAACCACAAAGCCACGTACATGTGACGCTCGCGGCGGTGGATCAAGGTCATCATGAAGTTCACACCGAAGAACAACAGCCAAACGACCGCAATGGCTATATCGATCGGCCACTCCAGTTCCGCATACTCCTTGCTCTGCGTTATCCCGAAAGGTAACGTCAAAGCCGCGGCGACGATGATCGCTTGCCAGCCCCAGAAATGCAATCGACTTAAAACGTCCGACCACATTCTCGCCTTGCACAACCGCTGCGTGCTGTAATAGATCGCAGCGAAAATAGCATTCCCGGCAAAAGCGAAAATCGCTGCGTTCGTGTGCAGCGGACGCAATCGTGCGAAAGACAATACCGAAGAAACGTCGCTTCGCAAACCATCCGTAATCGATGGTGCTACTAGCAAGAACGCCACGAGCACGCCAACGGATGTGCCTACAATTCCCCAAAGGATCGTCGCGGCCACAAACCATCGGACAATGTCATCGTCATAACTGAACTGCTCAAGCACTTCCGTAGAGTGGTTCGCAGATTTCCGCTCACCAGTTTCGTGGGAACTGAGTGAACCAGTTGGATTTGTTCCGTTACCCGCTTCGTTCCAAGTGGGTGCAGATAAAGAAGCTGCGGTAGATGTGTGGGTCATCGCTCTGTAATCGTTTGCCAGCGTCGTGTCGACTTTCGTTTCATACATCTTCGGTCCGGTGGGTACCAACAAGTTACGCCAGAGACTTGCGGGCACCGCTCCACGACCGATCTAACTAGTAGATTCTAATTCTCCCTTCGACAAAAGGTCAGTTTTCAGAGACACGACAGGGGTTTTTTTGAAACACGGAGACAGGGCAGGGTTTTTTTTGAAACACAGAGACACAGAGGCACAGAGGGGTGGGATTTGTGGGGTGGAATTTGAATAGAAAGAATTGTGGGAAAGAATTGGGGGAAAGAATGGGCTTGTGGGGATAGCTAAGCTCACTAATCCACCAATCTACGAACCTACGAACGTACTAAACAACCAAACCTTCAATCTTTCAATCCTCTGTGTCTCTGTGCCTCTGTGTTTCCCCGGTTCTAGACCGCGCAACGAACTATTTTATACTATTTTGCCTGCGTTATTTGCGACATAAGCAGGGTAAGAGCTACACCGTTTCTGGAACCGTGAACGGGGCTCGGTACTGCCGCTTGATCAAAGCGTTCCCCGCCGCCGCGTGTGTGCCGATGAAACGGCCGGTCTGCGGTGAGAGCTCCATCCAATGGCTCATCTTCAAGCCCGCTGCCTCAGGTGCAACGCCATGCGCGGACAGATGCTCGTGCATCTGACCCATCAATTCTTCCCAACCCGGGAAATCCATCGCCGATTCGACCTTGCTGCGCACGTCTTGCTGATCACCAGCTTGGAAGCAGATATTGGCAAAATTGCACCAACCGGTCGAGTCGTGGCCAACTTGCACTTCGGCGTTGAGCAACTCTTTCTTCCTCGCTCTGACGGCTTCGATAAAGTTCGCTTGATGCCCCGCGCCGCTGTTACCTCGAAACTCTTTGATGAGCTTCCCGGCACGATCGAACGCTTTCGCACCTCCGCGTTGCCCTTCTAATCGTCCACCTTCACCATAAACCACGTAGCCGCTTCCAGGTCCAGGTGCATCGGGTGATTTCTTTCCGTCTGGTTTGTCCGGCAAATTGCTCAATCCGATGACCACGGGCAGAGTACCTGTGTCGAAAGCGACAGCATGGACGTTTGGTGATTCGCCGGCATCGTTCCATACTACGCGTCCACCTCCACCGAGGATTCGATTCGGAACTCGTACCGAATCTTGGAAAGCTACATTGCGCACGTCATCGAGAACATGCACTCCCCAGTTCCCCATCTCTCCCGAGCCGGTGTTCCAATTCCAGTGCCAATCATAGTGCCAACTGTTGCGGTAAACAGGAACATCAGCCGCAGGGCCGAGCCATAAATCCCAGTCGATATTTGGATCCTTTGGCAACGGTTCACTTCGCTTACCGATCGGTCCGCGAACTCCATAGCGATTGACTCGAACATTCTTGAGCTTTCCAATCATCTTATCTTCGTGCAAGAATTTCTTGAGCTCCGCTTGCATCGGATCGGATCGCTGCTGCGTTCCGACTTGGCAGATCCTGTTGTATTTGCGCGCGGCTGCAATCGTCTGCTCTCCTTCCCACTGACTGTGCGACAAGGGCTTTTCGACATACACGTCCTTACCCGCTTGCATCGCCCAGATCGAAGCCAAGCAGTGCCAATGATTGCAAGTCGCAACTACAACTGCATCGATGTTCGGATCTTCGATGAGCTTGCGCATATCGTTGGCTGTCTTCGCTTCTGGAAAACGACCTTTGGCCTTTTCTACTCGCGATGCATCCGGATCGCACAAACCGACGATCTTCACCCCAGGGACCTTAGCAAAAGATCCCATCAGTTCGTTCGCTCGCCCACCGCAACTGAGAAACGCCACACGAACTTCGTCGTTGACCAAGGCGTGTGCTCGCTGCGAGATCCCCAACCCCAAAGCGGTCACGGCCGCAGTCTGCTTGACAAACGATCGTCGTGAAATCCCCAACAAGCGATCATGGGATTTTGGACTGTTGGATATTGGTCCATCGATATTTAAGCTGTTGGACTTTTGACTGCGAGAGTGTTCAATCATTTTTCTACCTTAAATAGTTTCTTCGTGGTTTCTGCAAACGATTCAATAACGTTGCAAGTCCACGACGTCTTCTTTCGGAATCCCAGGGGGTTTTAATGGATCATTCTTCCGGAATCAACAGGATTCAGCTCAAGATCTCGCGCACCACTCGACCTGCGACATCGGTAAGCCGATAGTCTCGGCCAGCGTGTCGGTAGGTAAGTCGCTCATGATCAAGCCCCATGCAATGAAGCATCGTCGCATGTAAATCATGGGTGTGAACATGTCCCTCCGCCGGAAGTATTCCGTGTTCATCTGAGCGACCATGAACCAATCCACCTCGGACTCCTCCACCAGCCATCCATGAGGTAAAGACGAGATTGTGATGCTCCCTACCGGGATGATCTGCCGTTTGATGAAACGAAGTCCGTCCGAACTCGGTTGTCCAAACCACCAACGTTCGCTCCAACATCCCTCGCTGTTTCAAGTCTTTTAACAACGCTGCAATCGGCTGATCGACTTTCTTCGCGAGCTTCTCATGGTCGGCCATGTTCCCATGGGAATCCCAATTCTCGCCGCTGTTCGAGCCAGTATCTATCACTTCGATAAACCGAACACCTCGCTCTGCAAGCCGACGCGCGACGAGGCATTGCCACCCCATTCCCTGCGTCTCTCCCCGCTTCATTCCATACATCTCAAGCGTAGCTTCGGTCTCCGACGAAAGATCGAGTGCTTCAGGTGCTTCTGCCTGCATCCCAAAGGCGGTCTCAAAGGATCGAGCCCTGGCCTCAAGAAACGTGTCGATCGGACTGTCCGCTGCATGTTCTCGGTTCATCGTCTCCAATAATTTCAACTCTAATTCCTGTCTGCGACCGCGATTCGCTTCGGGACGCAAGAACGGCAACGGCTCGTTTCCAGGAACCACATGCGTCCCTTGATGGCAGCCCGGCAAGAAATCGCTTCCCCAGGTCTGAGCACCGGCATACGGAGGATGTGGTGCTAGTACCATGAAGGATGGTAGATTTTGATTGACGGTTCCTAAACCGTAGCTGACCCAAGCTCCATGGCTCGGTCTTGCGAATTGCGCCGAACCAGTATGCGCTGCCAATGTCCCTTTATCATGCCCGTCGCTGTCGCAATGCATGGCGTTGAGAATGCACATCTCATCGACCATCTTGGCCGTCTCGGGAAAGAGCGCACTGGCCCAAATACCCGATTGACCATGCTGCGAAAATCCCCACCTAGGTCGAATCAAATAACGCTCAAACGCGCCAGGCTTATTCAGCCACCGATTCGCTGTGATCTTCTTCCCGTGGTCGCTGACTAACTGAGGTTTGTAGTCCCAAGTGTCGACATGCGATACACCCCCAGTGGAATACAAGAAAATAATCCGATCCGCACTCGCTGCATGATGCCCACCCTTTGCGGACAGAGGATTCCCTGCATCACTCTGCGAAGCACCAACCGACTCTTTGAGCAAGCTCAAGAAGGCCACTGACCCGAGCCCCTTGGATATCCCACGAAACAAATCGCGACGCGAGGCTGCTTGCCAAATCGTTCCGATTCCCTCTCTCCCCTGAAGACTGTTACTGCTAGTAGTGCCACCCCTAGCACAAGTTTGCACCCGTTGATCGCCCGACATTTGCGTTACTCCGATGTCAAAAACCGATTGCTTGTGATCAACACGCGACACAACGCTACCCAACCCTTGTTATCTGACTGCTCACCTTCTCGATACGAATTCAAGAACTGCTCGGCTCGCTCGATTTCCGCCGGACTCGGTCGCTCTCCGGTCGATAACCGATATGCTAAAACGATTCGCTCCGAAGACCCTTGCGATTCTTCAAGGACTCGCTGCGCAAAGTCTTGAGCACAGCGATGCACAAACGGTGAGTTCATCAAATAGAGGCTTTGGGTCGGAGTCGTTGTCGCAAATCGCTCGGCCACACTTTGGTTTGGATCAGCTCCGTCGAACAAGCCTAAGTACGGATGCCGACGATTGCGCTGCTGCATCATGTAAAGGCTTCGACGGTTCGTCTCGTAGTTCGCATAAAAAGGATTGTGGATGGTAAAGGCCCATGTATCAACCTTGGGAAATGGATGTGCTTCTGGCGTTCGCCGATCCAACTGCCCGCTTAATTGAAGCATTCCATCGCGAAGCGACTCTGCATCCAAAGGACGCTTGCTCATCCGCCACAACAGCCGATTCCCTGGATCGGTTGAAGCACTTTGCCGTGCATCTTGCTCCCCGTCGCTATCGAGACGATAAGCACCCGACAATACGATCGATCGATGCAATCGTTGCACATCCCATCCAGAAGATACAAATTCGGATGCGAGGTAATCGAGTAACTCAGGATGAGTGGGCAATTCACCCCGCGCACCGAAGTCGCTCGACGTTGCTACCAAGCCTTTTCCAAAATGCCATTGCCACACCCGATTGACCCAAACTCTCGCAACCAACGGATTGTCGGAACGAGTAAGCCAACGCGCAAGCTCCAGGCGTCCACTTCCCGATCCCGGATGCTCTAATGTTTCTCCCCCTAGAATGGTGAGATTTTTGCGTGGAACCACAGCCCCCAATTTGTCCGGCTCACCTCGCAGTTGCACTTTCGCATCCGTCGGTGCCCCTTCGCTAACACCATAAGCGACACGATACGATGGTTCGGCCGCAATGCGATTTTTCTCATCCTGCAATCGCTTCAGTTCCTCAGCAATCTCACTTTGTAGTTTTTCTCGCGTCTCGCGTTGCTCGGGAGTTTGACTCTCGGGGCGCAAACGCTCAGGGGGTTGAGCATCAAGCGGCGGAAATGGAGTAAGCTCCAAGGCTAAATTATCTAAATCTCGCTCAAGTACTTTGCTGTCAACTTGGCCAAATCCATCACTGATAAAAGTGTCTGCAATACCATCCCAATTCTGTGGCAATGCGATGGCGGGAATCTCTAGCTCGCTCCAGTTCGCATCCCCATCCGCTCCTTGTGCTCGTTGCGAAACTCGAGATCGATGATTAAGCGTTCCGGTGATGTTTCGAGTTGCCAGATCTAGCTTCAATCGCAAGTGGTACCATTGGTCAGGTAAGAGCGAATGAAGTTCCCGCCACTTCCCCTGCTCCTTCATCGCAAAACTGCTGCTGGTGATTCCGCACTCGATGGCAATCGACTCGATCACACCTCGGCCAAGATAAAGTCGGAACGATCCTTGGTCGTTCCTCGGTACACGGAAGTCGATCGCAAAGTATATGGGTTGAGACTCAGCGATCTTCAAAGATCTTTTGAACACATACCGGACACCTTCAAAAGGTGTACCGGCACCGATCCTGACTCCTCGTGATCCTGTACCGAAATGAGCGTCGTAAGGACTTTGCGCCTCGGCAACGACCTGGTTCGGACCCGCTGACAACCAAGCGTCCTTCGGTGCTTGCCCCAACTCCTGAGCCTCGAAATCCAAATCGATTCCACCGCCGAAGTAGTTTGGCTCCAAACTGAGCTTCCTTCCTTCAGCCTCCCGAATTCGAGCATCGATCGCGGCGATCGCTGAGCTCTTTTCCGAGTCTTTTTGGGCTGCGATGGAGCGAGGGACAAGGGGTGGGAAATGCATCGGTCGCTTCTGTTCCTCACCACCGGGAAACGCCCAACGGGTACTTTCGAGAATCCCATACAACCCGTAATAGTCTTCCATTGTTACCGGATCGTATTTGTGATCGTGGCAACGCGCGCAACCGATGGAGAGCCCGAGCAGCGAACGGCCGATGCTATCGATCGCATCGGCAAAATCCAAATGTTGAAAGTCCGCGTTTGGGGCATAACCGTATCGCTTGCCTATCGCAAGAAAACCCGTTGCGGTGACTAAGTCTGCGTACTGTGAATCTGCTTGCTGCGAGTCGGCTTGCAGTGGATTTGTATGTTGAGAAGGCGTTGTCGGATTTTTCGATACCCAATGCTCCGCAAGGATATCCCCTGCAAGTTGTTCGGTGAGGAATTGATCCCAAGGCATATTCGATTGGAAAGCCCGAACGGCCCAGTCGCGGTAACCGACCGCTTCTCTTACCGGGTAATCCGCCCCATCACCTGCTGTATCTGCGTATCGAGCAACATCAAGCCAGTGTCTTGCATATCGTTCGCCATGTGCAGGACTCGCCAAGAGTCGATCGACTACTTTTTCATAAGCCAACTCCGATGAATCGGACTCGAATGCATCGAGCTCATCGATGGTTGGCAGCAGACCGGTCAGATCAAGCGTCACGCGGCGCAACCATCGCGTGCGCGAAGCGGATGCGACCGGCTCGAGTCCTTGCTCATGACGTTTCGCATCGAGAAAAAGATCCAATGGCTCAGAGGCTTGCAAGTTACTTTGTTGGTCAAGCGAGCGGGCATTCGCGACAGGAGTCGCCGGGTGTTCGATGGGTTGAAGGGACCACCACGAGGCGGCTTGTTCGCTTGTCATTCCACCAAGGCGGCTTTGAGAATCTCGCGGGTCGACCGCACCCATCTCGATCCATCGACGCAGGTGAGCGATTTGGAAAGGTTCAAGTTTCGCGGCATGCTCCGACGGAGGCATCGCGCTTACCCCCGAAGCATGTTCAACAGCTAGAATCAAAAGACTTCGATCGGGCTGATTTGGCACAATGACTTCACCTGAGTCACCTCCGCGTTGCCAACCATCGCGAGAATCTAGCGCAAGCCCTCCACTGGTTTTCTTGTGCTCTTGGGAGTGGCATTCTTGGCAGTGAGCGATCAGCAGTGGACGGATTTTCGATTCGAAAAACTCGATGTCTGCTTGTGTACCGGTTGGGCTTGGCGGTTGAGCGACCGCCAAGAGACTCAATGCAAACCACGATAGGGCTGCCGAGCAGAATGCAGACAGGAGACCGGGGGAGAGAATGGTCAGGTTCATGAAGTGTTGGCAAAAGCAACGAGTGGCGGGTAGGCAAGACAGGAAGGCTTATCAGTAGACCTGTCATTTTACAAGAAAGAATCCGTCAAAGCGGCTTGGGCTAGAAGAAATAACCTTTGGTTGATGGCCGTTCTAAAGAATTGGATTATTTGGCTGGTCGGAAATATCGAGATGAAGTGTTGGGATTCCGTTTCTCAAAGACCAGATCGCTGCTGCAGTTCGGTCGGTTGTCTGAAGTTTACGTAAAACGTTTTGAACGTGTTCTTTGACCGTCTCAAGACTGATGCTCAGGGATTTGCTAATTTCGCGGTTACTCAAACCTAGAGCTAGGTGAACGAGAATTTGATGTTCCCGTTTTGTCAGAGGGACCAACATCGACTCGGCTGGCTTGTGATACTTCCGCAGAAACAACTTGGCTTGATCGATAAGCGAACCCTTTGGGCGTTGCTGGTCCGCAATCGCTTCGATCGCCTCCACGAGTCTGCGTACGGGTGCTCGTTTGGGGACGAACTCCCAAGCGTCGATGGCGCTCGCTCTCGCAACGTGCGTTGGATTCTCATCGTAGGAATAAAGGATCAGTTTTGTTCTGGGGAACTGTTCGAGAAGCTCCGAGCAATACTCGATGCTATCGGATCCTCCAACACGAACTTCTGTTATCACAACATCTGTTGGTTGCTCGACAAGATGTGTTTGCAGAGATCGCAGATGCGAATAAGTAGCGACGATACTGTGGGGTGTTTCGCTTACAGCCCTTTGTAAACCGTGTGTGCATAGATGGCTATCGTCTATGCAACAAATGCGCAGCGACATGAAATTGACCTAAGTTGCCCGAAGGCATTACCAATCGATGAGGAGATGATGAGGAGGGAAAGACAAAGACGAGGAGTTTGCTGAAATCAGCGGTAGGTAACAATGCACAACGGAGAGGGTCTACATCAGCGAGGTCAACTTGGTTGTGAACAATTCTTTATCTTTAAGAAATGCCAGCAATCCATCCACAGTTTAACAGACGGGGGGAGGAAATCGATGCAATTCCCTGACACTTTTTTAAGGTTATTCCAACGTGTTTAGGATGGAAATACCCGCCAAAGGAGGGGGGCGGAGTTGAGACCTTTGGTCGATTAGGGCTCGATGGGAGTGGCCAGAAGTTTCACGGAGCCCACCGAGATTCGCAACCCGGAAGCTTTCGAGAGTTTCTCGAGAAGTTCCTCCAGGGAGGCATTTTGAAAAACCACATCGATTTCTCGGCGAGCTAGGTCGGCCGGTAGTCCTTCGGCGTCAAACCGAAGCCCCAATTGTTTGCTGAGGCTTTCAAGGATCCGGCGGGTTTCCCCTCGGTAGTGACCCGTGAAACGCTTGGGCTGTTTCGGATCGACCGTTCGTTTTGGGGCGGGAACGGGAGTGAGTGGATCTATTAGTTCCCGATGGGCAGCCACCGGGGCGAGGATTTCCCAAGCCTCACGGTTTGGACTTCCTCGATTTTCTATTCGTTCGACTTTCAGCTCCGGCCATCGAGCCCGCCAGTCTTGCCAAGCTTGTTTGCCGATTTTCGGGATTTCGGAACTGTATTGAAAAGGGACCATGGGGGGCGTCCCTTCGGAGAGTGAGTCGATCATTGGAGAACGATCAGTTGAGTATTCGAGTCGTTGATCGAAACCGCAGAGCAGAAGTGTTGCGACGGCGGCGGCATTGGTTTGTTCCAGACGAAAGGCTCGCCATACATCCGGCTCGGCTTCGATAAGGGGCGAAGGTGTTGGGACGGGGATCCCGCACGTGTCGAGGAAGGATTTCCAGATTTGCCGCGTATCGGTCCCTTCGTTCCAAGCGATTGCATTTTTGAGCGGAGTCCTTAATCGTGTGTCTTGGGATGTCATCGAATCCCAATAAGCCCATTCGATGCGAGAAGCGAAACCGACCGGAACGAGAGCAACCCATCGATCGATGCAAGCGATTTCTGCATCGAGCTTTCTTGCAACGCTTTGTAGAACTGAGTAGCAAGTCTGTTCGCTGGGTATTTCCAATCGCAATTCGATGTCACTTGGAATACGTCGATCGAGCCATATGGGTATTTGATCTCGAAGGTGCGAGCTTTCGATCCAATCGAGCAGCGGCAACTCGATGGTCGAACCAGAATCCGGCGAGATCGTTTTGAGCTGAC
This sequence comes from uncultured Pirellula sp., assembly GCA_903820735.1. GTDB lineage: Bacteria > Planctomycetota > Planctomycetia > Pirellulales > Pirellulaceae > JBKCUI01. The sequence continues at coordinate 24,066 of CAIJIZ010000324.1, read as the reverse complement.
CGCACAATGCGATTGCACCCGGTGTTCGATAGGGATGTATGGTGGGTGACTGAGCAAGAGTTCGATGACTCGAACCTAAGATCAAAGCGCAGAGAGTCGCGTAGAGCAACAGCTCAATACACGCATACTTGCGCACAAAACGATGTTGGAGCAAATCAAAAGTCAAGACGCACAAAGCTACTTTTACCGTATTCAATGATAGTGATTGCGAACTGCAAAGAGGTGATTAGAGTGGAACACCACTGGATATCACTCAGAGAGTTACGCATGAACATACGAACACCCAAGTTGGTCACATTCTACCGCGAGCGGCATGTGTACGGGAGGATGGTTTCGACCATCGTTGCCGAGCATTATTGCAGTCATACGCTCAAGCGGATGGTGCATTCGAGGGATATCGAGAAGCAACAAGCGGCGATTTGGGGGTTGGGTCTGATTGGGAAACAAGCTGAGTATTCCTTCCTTGGGCCATGGCTTCGCACGGAATCCTCGGCGGTTCGTCGGGAAGCCGATGATGCGAGAAGTTTGATCTTGGAGCGGATCCGATGCGAATGGCAGCGGCAATATGCATTGGAAATCGAAGATTCCATCGCTGAAGCGAATTGGAATTCCGCACGCCGTATGGCAGATTTGCTGGTGACACGCCACGGTTTGCATCCCGAATCTTGGTTATTACGCAGCCTCATCCGTTTGTATACCTCGCAACTCTCGGGTGCGATCGATGATTGCCGACATGTGCTCTCCTTCGATCCCGAATGCTACCGCGCTTGCGTGCTGCTTGGGCAATGCTACTGGTTGATGGATCGACAAGCGACGGCGAAGGAATGTTTTTTAGAAGCCGCTAGGATTTACCCGGAATGCAGAGCGGCGAAAGAAACGCTGCACCGGTACTTTCACGCTGCACAGCAGTAGTCCCTTGAAGGGCATTCAAGGCGACCGTATCGATGGCTTCGTAGGCCGATGGCTTCGTAGGCCGATGGCTTCATGGGCCAATGTCTTCGTAGGCCAATAGCGTAGATCACATCGACGTCTGTTCGTCGCAGCGAGAATAAGTACTACTCTCAACGAGTTTGCCCACCGACAGCTTGGACTGGGACTTGGGTGGTCAAAGCTGGACCCGCTTGGTTATTGGAGTGAGCAGGGGGCACGGAGTATGGGGAAGGTTGCTCGACGGAAGTGAACTCGGCCCAGATCGGATTGTGGTCGGATACCTTAAGCGCTTCGTCGATCGATATACCGAAGATCTTGGTCATTTCAAGCACGCCGGCTCGTCCGATGAACTCGTTGGTCGGACCTCGGTCGAAGAGAATGTTGTCGTATATTTCGGTTCGTCTCGTGTTGGTCGGTTGATCATTGATGACCCAATAGATACCTGGGACTTGGGCTAAGTTACCGAATTTCGAAGGTGCGGCATTGAGATCCCCCATCATCATTACGTCGTCTTCGCGCGCGGTGGACCATTCGTATTCGCGAACCGCTCGAAGCACCGTATGCATCACCGGAAGCTCTTGCTTGACCTCCCCTGGATCGGTGTGGATATTCATCAACGAGAAAGTAAAGGGTGGATAGCCAGGTGGCACGCGCGTGGCAAAGCGACCGACAAGCGGTTCGCGGTGCAATAGATCCGCAGTGTCGTTGACGGTGTAACTCGCCGAAGGACTCGAAACAATTCGAGTCGTATCGTAAATGTAACAGTATTGCTCTTTGGAATTGGAGCGACCAAGGCGTGGGCCTAGGATGAAATCGTAGCGAGCACCTTCGGCATTGACCAATTGGATCAATCGCGGCAAGACCGTTTGTTCCATCGCACGAACTTCTTGGATCGCTGTGACATCGAAAAGGCGCAAGATCGCGACGATGCGTTGCACAACAACCGGGTCCGAGACCTTCTTTTCCCCAAACGCCTGAATGTTAAAACTCGCAATCAACGTATTTTGAGGTGTGCGTTTTGGAACCGGTAGCGGACCGGTGGCGGTTTCCGTTGGACGAAACGATGTCCTTTGCAATGATCGCGATGCCGACGAATCCGGTAATACCTCGTTAGGATTGCCCTGCGCGGTACTGTAACCCTGCGCGGTGCTATAACCGGCTTGTGAATAACCCGCTTGTCCCTGCGGTAGAAGACCGCTTGATGGGGGAAGCGATTCTACGAAATCGCAACCAAGGAAACTAACCAAGGATAAAAATAGAATGCCGACCGCAGTTAAATAACGAAGAATGCTTGCCGAGAATGCATGAACGATTCGTCGGAAACAGGCGTACAGACCCATTCGCGAAGAACGCTCGAAGCACGCGTCGGATTGTGGAACCATCCCATGCCTCCATGCTTGGGAAATTCAAGTCCGCTCAGGAATCCAGGAACGGGTGTTCCATCGCCACTGCAAACTTTGCTACAGATTCTCTTTAGCTTGTCGACCGGATCGGGCACAACACAGATTTCAAAAGAATCTCGCTGCAATAAAACCCCGATTGCCAACAAGCCCCGATTGCCAACAAACCAGCTCACAAACAATCCCACTTCGCAAACAAGCCGGTTCGTAGATGCTTATCGATCTGTTGATCACCGAAATCGAGACCGGGGGAGCGGAACGCTGCTGCGCTGAATTAGCGACGTACCTAGCTCAACGCGGCTCAAAAGTCCGGGTGATCTCTATCGGCCCGCCACCTCAAGGGGCAGCAAAAAGCGTTCTGTGGGAAAACCTGAAACAAGTCTCCGAAAACCTTCAAAGCCAAGCCGCGGTGGGAGCCCCAAGCGGCGAACTGCAAATCCACTTTTTGAATGCTAGCAAGCCGTGGCAATGGTTTCGAGCTCAGCTTGGATTGCGCAGGTTGATTAAAGATCGAAAACCGGATGTAGCTCAAGGCTTTCTATGGCACGCGAACGTCTTGGGAGGCTTGCTCTACGGACGGACCGGAGTCATTTGGGTTCCCGGTATTCGGGTTGTCGAGCCTCGCACTTGGCGTCGATGGCTTGGATGGATTTGGCATAGACCGGCGAGTCGAGTGGTTTGCGTCAGCGCCGAAGTCGCGGCTTGGAGCCATAGGAAGGAAGGTGTTCCTTCGGAGAAACTGATGGTGATTGAAAACGGGGTCAGCATTCCTCGAAATTCGCGGTCTTGGGCGCAGCCCCACGCTGAGGAGTCGAGCAAGCAGTTGCTTTTCGTGGGCCGGCTCGAACTTCAAAAAGGAATCGACGTACTTCTGCGCAACGCCGAGAGGATCCTTCAATCGCTACCCGATCATCGCTTGGTGATCATCGGTGAGGGGTCGTGGATGCCGGCTTGGAAAAGCTTCTTGCAGTCCTCACCTTTTTCCCATCGCATCGATTTGTTGGGCAAACAACCGAATGTTCTAGAGAAAATGCTCGAATCGGAGCTGTTGTTGCTTCCGACTCGTTACGAAGGCATGCCGAATGTGATTCTTGAAGCCATGTCGGTGGGTTTACCGGTAGCGACCATGCGGGTCGAGGGAGTCGCGGCACTGCTTGGTGGGCAGCTCGAAGCTCAGAGTGTAGTTCGAGAAGATTGGGAAGGTTGGGTCAGATTGGTTATCGACCTGGTTCGCCAACCCGATAAACTACAATCTCTCGGCAGCGCGAATCGTGAGCGTGCGGCCAACGAATTCGAGCTTCGGCATCAATTGCGAAAGTACGAAGCGCTTTACGAAACCCTTTACCGAGAACTTGCGTGTCATTCCTAAATATTTTCCGAATCGCTACCGCTGCTTTAGCAAAGAACAAGATGCGAGCGGGGCTGACCATCCTTGGGGTGGTCATTGGGATCGCAGCCGTTACGGCGATGGTCTCGATCGGCACGAGTGCGAGCGAGTTGGTTCAAGGTGAGTTCAAGAATCTCGGAACGAACGTGATCGTTATCTCTCCGGGGAGTCGCCAAGCTCGCGGTGCGCGCTCGGGCCAAGTTCCTTCGTTGACCGTTGGGGACATTCAAGCGATTTCGAAAGAGTGTCCGAGTGTATTGGCGGCAAGTCCGATAGTCGGGGCGGTTGGGCAAGTGATCAGCGGCAACAATAATTGGCGTCCAAGGGAATTAGTTGGGGTAGGTGCCGATTATCTGCTTGTTCGCAACTGGCAAATTTCCGCAGGTAACTTCTTTGCAGACGGGGACATCAACAACTCGAACAAGGTTTGTGTGATTGGATCTACGGTTTCAAAGAAACTGTTTCAGACCGCAAATCCTCTTGGGCAGACCGTGCGCATCAAGAACATACCTTTTGAAATCGTCGGTGTACTAGCGACCAAGGGGGCGAACATCGTCGGAGACGACCAAGACGACGTTGTGTTGATGCCATTTACGACCGTGCGTAAACGACTGCAAGGATCGAACTTCAACAATGTCGATGTGGCTTTGGCGTCGGCTCGGTCTACCGATTTGATGGGGGTTGCCGAGCAAGAGATCCGTTCGCTGATGATGGATCGCCATCGCATTTCGATGGGGCAGCCTCCTGACTTTGAAGTTGCCAACACCACGGAAATCGCAAGTGCCTTTGGGATCGTCACCGGAACGCTTACTGCGATGCTCGCATCGATAGCCGGAATCTCGCTAGTCGTCGGCGGGGTGGGGATCATGAACATTATGCTTGTATCTGTCACCGAGCGAACCCGGGAAATTGGGATTCGGATGGCGGTTGGGGCCCGGCCAAAAGACATTTTGATGCAGTTTCTAGTCGAGGCGATGGTCTTGTCTCTCGTTGGTGGAGCCATCGGCGTGACGCTTGGGATCGTCGGATCGGTGGGGCTGACCATGGCCATCAACGCCGTTTCTTCGGGGCGAGACTGGCCGATCATCGTCAATCAGTGGGCCGCGATCGTCAGCCTAATCTTCTCGGCTTGCGTCGGCATCGGCTTCGGTTTCTACCCGGCTTGGAGAGCCAGCAGGCTCGATCCGATCGATGCTCTGAGGTATGAATAAAGGTTTTTTCGGAAATCCTTCGTGAAACCCCGGGTTTTCATCCCACGAAATCAAAAATATGATCATGATTTTCGTGGATGGCTATCCCAGGCCATCTTCCACGACTGCTCCTCTCCTTTTCCTGTGCTCCGAGCGTGAACGACGAAGATAAACTCATCGAGCTGGCCCTTGCCGGACAAAGCTCAGCCTTTGAGACGTTGGTCGTCCGCTATCAAGACCGACTCTATACGGCCATGATCAGCATCGTCGGCAGCGCAGACGAAGCCGAAGATGTTGTCCAGGAGTCGTTCATCCAAGCGTACCTAAAGCTCGACACATTCCAACGCAACAGCCGCTTCTTTACCTGGCTCTACCGTATCGCTTTCAATTTTGCTTTAGCTCGACGCCGCCGACGGAAGAACCATCAGTCCCTCGACGAGACTCGGGAGAATACCGGCGCAGAGCCGGAGTTCGAAGGGGATACGCCCGATACCCGCATGACCCGCTCGGAAGACATCCAGCTCGTCCATCGAGCGCTTGCTCTGCTCTCCGAAGACCACCGCTCGATCTTGGTCCTCCGCGAAATGGAAGATCTCTCCTACGAAGATATCGCAGAGGTCTTGAAGATCTCCATCGGCACGGTCCGCTCTCGGTTGAACCGCTCCCGAGCTGCTCTGAAACAACAACTCGAAAAATTCCCGGAGTGGAACCCGAACCAGTAAAGCTGCTTCGGTCGATTAGCAAGCCCCTTACAACTTCAAAAAATCATACCAGTGAGAATTTTTGCCATGCAGTCTCCTTCCTCTCTCTCGTCGAACCCACGACTCGCCCAGCACTCGAAATCCTCGCGCAAAACAACACTGCTGCGCCGAATTGCTTCGCTGTGCCAAATTGCTTCGCTGTGCGGCTTGGCACTGTGCTCCCCTGCTATTGGCTTATCAACAGGCCTAGCCCAAGACAGCAAACCGCAAGCAGATGCAAAGCAAGCAGATGCAAAGCTCGGTTGGAAGAAACTCTTGCCCGAAAAAGGACTCGATGGCTGGGAATCGACCAACTTTGGCGGAGAAGGTTCCTCGGTGATCGAGGGTGGAACACTGACCCTTGAACGCGGTGAGCCGCTGACCGGTGTCACAAAACTAGGGAAGGACTTCCCGACTGAAAATTACGAGATGCAGTGGAGTGCTCAACGAGTTGAAGGTTCGGACTTCTTCGCCGGAGTGACTTTCCCGGTAGGCAAAGAACACTGCTCGTTGATCGCCGGTGGCTGGGGTGGGGGACTTGTCGGAATCAGCAGCATCGACGGGAACGACGCAAGCGAGAATGAAACCGCAAGCTATCGGAATTTCAAAAATGGACAGTGGTATCGATTCAAAGTTCGTGTCGACGCACAGAACATCACCGTGTGGCTCGATGATGAACAGATCTTGGAAGTCCCCCGCGGGAATCGCAAATTCTCGGTACGAGCCGAAGTCATGCGGTCGCGACCTCTAGGATACTGCGTGTTTCAATCGAAGGTCGCCGTGAAGGACTGGGTTTATCGAACGCTTGAAGAACCATCAAGCAAATAAGCAATCAACCCAATCTCAGATCGATCAGCAGCATATGCTTAGGACAATCCCGGTCGCATCATGTATAGATCCACGGTAGGTCCACGGTAGGTCCACGGTAGGTCCACGGCAGCTCGAGGGTAGATCGAGGGTAGATACACAGTAGATCGGGAGGGAGGAAGAGATTGGCAAGTAGGAAGCCAAAGGGATCGTTCGGAAGTCGATTTCGCAAAACTCCCGTAGCATTGTTGAATTTGACTTCGCAACCCGCCCGCACATGCGCATGTGTCTTGGGAGTCTCCTTCGCGTTGCTATTGATCTTCATGCAGTTAGGCTTTCGCGGGGCCGTGGGAAATACTGCCAACATCGTCTACGGCAAGCTACAAGGGGATTTGGTTATCCGATCCACCGATTACGTGCATTTGTATGAACCGCGTACCATCGATCGCAGTTCGATGCTTCTGGTTCAATCTCACCCATTGGTCGAGCGGGTCGATCCGTTTTTTATCATGCTCATGCGATGGCAGAATCCGCCACGACCTAGCGGGTGTGCTCAAGCCCCGCCGGACGGGTCATTTCGAACCGTAGGGATGATGGGAATGCAAGTCGATCGACCTGTTCTCGACGTTCCCGAAATCCTGGAGCAATTGGACAAACTCAAAAGCCCCGATGCGATCCTTGTTGATCGAGCTACGCGTTCCGAATACGGTCCTGAGAACTGCCGATCGTTTTCCGACGCCGATATCGGTCACTCGTGCGAACTTGGAAACCGAGCTTCGCTCATCGCAGGGCATTTTCAATTGGGAACAGGTCTGGCAACGAATGGAGCCGTCCTGCTGAGCGATGTGGGTTATGCCTATCGCAGTGGAATCGATACGCGAGAGCGTGCGTCGCTGGGATTAGTGCGACTGAAAAGCGGAGTCGATCCGAACGTTGCCAAAGCGGAGTTGCTCGATTGGTTATCGAAGAAAGATCCCCGGATCTTGCAACAAGTTCAGCTTTACACCATGGCTGAGCAATTGACTTGGGAGCGTACTCGCTGGTTGCGTGAGACACCCATCGGGATGATTTTCACGATGGGTGTTGTGTTGTCGTTTATCATCGGGGCTGCGATCGTTTACATGATCTTAGCCAACGATGTCGCAAATCGATTGCCAGAATATGCAACGTTGAAAGCGATGGGATACAGCCAATTTGCCTTGGCTCGGATTGTGATTATGCAATCTTGGTTCTTGGCAATCTTAAGCTACCTTCCGGCGATGATCGTCGCCGTTGCGTTGTACCAAGTTACCGCAAGTCTTTCCAAGATCCCCACTGTGATGACTTGGGAACGGACCTTTGGGGTGCTTGGACTCGCACTGCTGATGTGTACCGTTTCGGCTGCGATGGCGATGCTAAAACTTTGGAAAGCCGAGCCGGCTTCGTTGTTCTGATTCGACACCCTGATTCGACACCCTGACTGCTATACCCTGATTCATTGCGCGGACTCCGATGCGAACTCCACTGGCTTGGCTAAACGTAACGAACAATCTTGGCAGAATGATGCTCAGCGCGCTGGGGATCGGGTTTGCCGTTGTATTGATGTTTAGTCAAATCGGGTTCCTCAACGGTCTCTTCGATAGTGCCGTGGAAGTCTTGAGGTTGCTCGATACGGATTTGGTTATCTTATCCCCCGCTCGATATACCGTTCCAAGCGAACAGCGATTCGAGTACGGACTCATCGATCGAGCCAAGGGGGTGGAGGGGGTTCGAGTTGCGATTCCGATGTATATCGATCGTTCGCTCGCGCAAGCTCGCGTGATAGGGCATGTGTCGCGATCGATTCGGGTTATCGGCTTTCCAAAGGACTCCAAACCGTTCATCGATCCTGAAATGAATCGATCGCTCGAAGAATTAAGCGATGCATCGATGGCGTTGGTCGATCGGCGCAGCAAGGAAGCTTACGGATTCGAAAAACGATCTGTTGAGCGACTCCGTGCGCAAGCCGCTGAGCTATCGGGGAAGCAAATCGTATTGCGAGATTGGGTCCGGATCGGAACGGACTTTGTTTACGACGGTACGTTGTTGATTAGCGAAGCTGGGGTAGAACATTTCTTTCCGAGTCGAGCAGGTCAAGCAGGTCAAGCAGTTGTCGAGAACCTCCGGCGACCTCCCCTTTCCGCCGTCGATCTTGGACTGATCCGACTGGAGCCACATGCTGACCCAGCGCGTGTCGCGCTAGACTTGCAAGCTAGGCTTGGAAGCGGCATCGAAGTCTTTACCAAAAAACAGCTGATCTCTAGGGAGATTGGGTTTTGGGCAAGGAACACGCCGATTGGAATTATCTTTTCGATCGGGACGATCATGGGTTTAGTAATCGGTGTGATCATTTGTTATCAGATTCTGTTCACCGATATACAAGATCACATGGCAGAGTATGCAACGCTCAAAGCGATGGGATATGGCTCAGGTTACTTTTTGCGCTTCGTGTTATCCCAAGCTTTCTATTTGTGCTTATTTGGTTTCCTGCCTGGATGGTTGGTCAGTTGGTTGTTGTATCAATGGCTCTCGGAGTGGACGGGACTTGTGATGAGACTCGACGCCGGTAGAGTATTGCTTGTCGCAGTCTTGACGCTGGTGATGAGTGGCTTGAGTGGCGTTTTAGCTGTGCGCAAGCTTTGGCGATCAGATCCCGCAGCGCTGTTTAAGTAGCAGACCTGTAGTGAAGGGTGAATCGGAGGAATGAGGCGATGAACAGTATCGAGCTTGAAACCGTCCAAAAGACGCTCTGTGCGGGGCGTTTGTCGCGATGGATCCATGTCGCATTGTCATTGGTGTGGGGCTGGGTGATTGCCAGTTCACTTGGGATCGCCCAAGACCCGTCGCTGGGGTTTCAGAAGCGGCATGGGGATGAGATCGTTGTCTGCGGGCAACATTATAGGATCGGAACTCCAGTCGTCCTTTGGACCGATCCAGGTGGATTCGATGCATATCGATCCACACGCCGCTTCGCCGCGTTCGATAAGCGTGATTGGAAGAGCACCACCGAGGAGATGCAAGCAGGCAAGATACAGTTTGTGACCAAGCCACAAGAGTTCAGTCCCGATCGATATGGACTGCGTTTTGGATCCACTGCACAAGGCAGCTACACTGCCGAAGAGCTTGAGCAAATCCGAGGAGGTGGTTGGTCACTAGGATTGCTTCAAGAGAAAGTCGATCAGTTTGTTTTGCATTTTGATGTTGCCGGAACAAGTCCGCAATGCTTTTTCATTCTTCACGACATCCGAGGTTTAAGTGTCCATTTCATGCTTGATGTCGACGGCACAATCTATCAGACCCTCGATCTAAAAGAACGTGCTTGGCACGCCACAAAGAGCAACGACCGAAGCATCGGGATTGAGATCGCCAATATCGGAGCTTATCCGGTAAGCGAGAAGAATCCCTTCGAGCAATGGTACGCTCATGATGACGAGGGCCCTTATCTTATTTTTCCAGCCAAGATTCGCGGGCAAGAACGATTTGCCGGTCGCAAGTATCGACCGCGACGCGCTGAGCCTGTTCGAGGCATCACGCGCGAGACCGAGTACATCCAGTACGACTATACCCCTGAGCAGTACGCTGCTCTGGTTAAACTCAGCGCAGCGTTGTGCGATATCTTCCCAAACCTGCGACCGGATTTCCCGCGTGGAGCCGACGGCAAGCTGATCGACCGCACGTTGACCGACGAACAGTGGGCTGCGTTCTCAGGAATTCTCGGACACTATCACGTCCAAGGAAATAAATCCGATCCGGGACCAGCTTTGGATTGGGAGTTCCTACACAATGGGATTCGGCAGCAGATGGAGAAGATCCGAAAATCTGCTGGCCAATAAGAGGGTTGAACGTGGCATGCGCTCGCGAACATTCAGGTCCCCAAGTCCTCGTTTTGTTAACGGGGCTTCGCTAGCTCGATGGTATGAATCTTGCCGAGGCTAAACTCGCGCCATTAGTTCAGCTCGCGACAGTAGTTCTATTCGCGCCAAAAAGCTGGTGGGTTTGCATTGGAGTACCGGACAGCCATTTGCTCTGTTGCATATCGCTTCCCGTCAGCCGCAAGCGACTCGACTCCGCCGATGACCATCCCGCTAGTTAAGAGAGTGCGCTCGATCGGATAGGGTGTCTTGCCTTCGAGGACCAAGTTCTCGATATGTCTTGCCAGTGGGTTAAAGAAGTCGGCTGTTGTCGATCCGTGGGTTGGCATCGGCAAATACATCTGGCAAGAGATGATCTCCCCGTTGTCGGAACGCATGCCGGCATAGTTAAAGTCTTGGATCGGACACAGGAACATTGTTGTTCGAAATCCATCGATATGTTCGATGAAGTAAGCGATCGTGCCGTTCATGACGCGCTTTGCCCATTCATAGTTTACCGGGTCTGTGGGGAACCCTCCTTCGACGGGCAGGTTGTGACTGCGGGTCATTGCAGCAACAAACAATTTGCGTGTGTCTTCCCGAGATGGTTTATCCATCTCATCCCATAACGCTTGGCCTTTCAATGCTGTTACCGCAGCGATGCCGACTTCTCCACCCCGGCGTCTTTCTGACATGCACTGGGCGGTCTCGAGTCCATGGAAGTCATAGCTATCGACCCCTCCATAGCAGACGCACACACTCTCTTTAAGTGGTGTGTCGATCGGCATATCGATCGATGGAAATCGCCAAGTCACAGGAAGCGATGAACCAGCGAGAAACGGGAACCCAAGTCGCTTCGAGTCCTCGACCATCTCCACGCACTCATTCCAGTCGGTCGATAAGTGCTTGTCGTTGAACACCGGGCAACTCTTCCCGGAAGCTTCGAATACCTTAACGATTTGCTTGAACCAGTCGTAACGTGGATAGCGCCGCTGGCCTTTCTCGTTCGTTGGGTAATCACCATGCTCACCAATGATGACCACTCCATCGACAGCGAGCTTGGAAGTGCCAAGAGTCAAAGCATCAGCGATCGAAGTGAACTGTTTGAGCTTGTACTTCTCGATGCGCTGTGCCGATAAGTCACCTTCTTTTTGCTGTTGTTCGATGTAAACCGATGCGACGTCAAATCGAGGTGATTGCCATCGGCCTCCCCAAGTGTATCCCATGCAATGTCGATCGAGAAAATGTTGAGCATGGGAATGGCGAAAGACGACCGTGCCAAGAAATGCGATCTTCTTGCGAGGCGAACCACCCTGAGCTTGCGCGGTTTGTGGTTCCGCCGCACCTGCAGGTAGAGCGATCAGCGACGAAGTCGCCAAGGAGCCGGCGGCCAGAGCACCAGCCGAAAGGCTGCTTTGCGCAAGAAATTCTCGACGGGTAACCATGTTCATTCTGCTTTCGTAGAAAGAGTTGAGGGTGCGTTAGAAGCGGCTGGCTCGTGGTGCCAGAAAAGCCACAAAGCAATCAGCGGTATGACCGGCAATAGACTGATGATCCAAATTCCAATATCGTAGGTCCCCGTCTGATCCTTGAGCTTCCCGAACAGCGGTTGAGCGTAGGAGGAGACAAGCCACCCGCCGAGGGCGGAGAGGGATGTGACTTTTCCTTGATGATTTGGCGAGACGTCTTGAGCGAACGAATAGTAGATCGGGAAGATCCCCAATGCTCCTGCGCCGGAGAGAAGCAGGATGCCGAGCATCGCAATTCGAATCGGTTCAAGCGCTAAGATCGCTTGGAATTCCTCCGACCAAGTAAGCGTCGGTTGGGTAGCTACGGGTGTAGTGGTAGGTGGCGCTACCGTATCTTTTACATTAGCGGTTGCAGCGGCTCGAGTTGCCGCAAGTTTACGGTTGAGAAACGGGACCGCAATGATGCTTGAGAAACAGACAACGCATACAAGCAACGCGGTCAAGCGAGCGGACTTGATACTCCAACCTCGAACACCGAGTGTCAATGCGAGGAGTCCCGATGCGAAGCAGCCGAGGTCGGTGCAAAGATACCATAGGGAGTTGAACAGCAATGTTTGTCGTTCGCTAAAGCCGTAGTTCTCTTGCATGATCAGTGGGAGCCAAGCTCGGACGACTTGCCACATCGTGTTGATACAAATGATCATGATCAGGACGATTACAAATCGGGAGGTGAAGACATCGCTCCACCAGGGCGATGAGGCTGTATTGCTCGAAACCGTTTTATCCAGGGTGTGGTGGTCTTGATGTTGCTCGACTTGATGTTGCTGAATAAAGTCGCTTTCGCGGACAACGAACAGCCACAAGAAGATCCAGGAAGCGCCCACGATCGCGATGAGTTGGAAACCGAATCGCCAACTACCAGGTTCCGGGGTGAGGATCGCAAGCATCACGATTGGGGTCAGGATTGCTCCGAGGGAGGTGCCGCTTTGCAAGACGCTGTTTCCCATCGCCCGGCCTTGTCGGCTCAGGAGGGCTTGGGTCGTCTTCAACCCGCACGGCCAGTGCGCTGACTCAAAGAATCCTAGCAGCAGTCTGCACCAATACAGTTCGTCGTAGTTTTGAACCCAGCCGGTGAGGAATCCCATGGTGGACCATCCGAGCAAACCGATGGGGTAGATCCAGCGGACGGAAAACTTATCCACGACGAACCCCCAAAAAAGGGAGCCGAAAGCGAAACTGTAACCGAAGATGGCTTCGATCCGCCCGTACTGTGCACTGTCGATTTTGAATTCATCTTTGATCCGGGCTGCGGCGACCGAGAGGGTTTGGCGGTCCATGTAGTTGACCGCTGAGGCCAGGAGTAGCAGGATGCAGACGATTCCAATCCTGCGAAGCTTCGGGTCGGAGCCAAAAAGGGAGTTCAGGGGCAGCATCGGAGGCGGGAGTCCTGGAAGAGGATGGTTGGGGGGATCTGTAAGATAAGCGATTAGCCGGCGAGAAACACGGATTTTTCGCCCCAAGATAGGTGGGTTTTCAGTGCAACTTCACCTGTTTTCCGAGTCAGATCGTCTGTTTTTCAGGACAATATGGCGGTTTTCGCCCCGTCAGCTTCATTTCAAAGGCCCCGTTTTCCTTGGAATTATTGGATTTTTGGGGTTGTTCAGGACGTTTGAATTCCCATAATTTCCGCCTGAATCCCAAATTCCCCAGGTCAGCATTTTGCCGCAGCGTCGCGGCAAGGATGACTGACCCGATGATCCGCATTCGAGTGTTGAGGGTCGGATAAGTCGCTAAGGATTTAGCGAGCCGACTATCGAACAACCCGAATGGGAGCATCCCTAGTCCATTTTTCCAAACCTTTTAAAGGTTGTTTTAGGAGAGTCCATGGCACGCTATACCGGCCCCAAGGCCCGCGTCAATCGTCGTTTCGGCGCAATGCTCTATGAAAACGCAGGTTGCGTTCGAGCTTACGAGAAGCGCAGTGAAAACCCACCAGGGATGCATCCACGTAGCCGTCGTTCAAGCAACTACGGCACCGCTTTGTCGGAGAAGCAAAAGATCAAGTACTACTACGGGCTTGGCGAACGCCAGCTGCGTCGGTACTTCGATGATGCGGTTCGCAAGAAGGGGAATACCGGGGAAACGTTGCTGCTCTTGTGCGAACGACGACTCGATAACGTCATCCGCCGCATCGGCTTGGCAAAGACCCGTCCACAAGCTCGCCAAGGGGTTGTTCACGGTCACTTCAAGGTCAACGGCGTGAAGGTCACCAGCCCATCGTTCTCCCTGCGACCAGGCGATGTGATCGAAGTTCGCAGCAACGAAGCGATCCGTAACCTTTACCGAGGCGTCATCGCTAATGCTTCTCCAACCCCTCTGGATTGGGTTGCACTCGATACCGAAGGGCTCAAAGCCACGGTTCTCGGAGCGCCGAGCGGAGCGGATATTTCCCTCCCTGTAAATGCTAACATCGTCGTCGAATTCTTGTCGCGCTAAGCTGACTAGATGTTCGTTTTGGCTAAACTATGCAAGAGCTCGATCGATCCGTCGATTCGGGCTCTTTTTGTTGCGATGCCCACTGAGGTGCATTTCGCATTGAGATTCTTGGTTCCCATTCCCATCGGCGTATATTCATGCACTTTCCAGTAGTTGTTTTGGGTGGTGGTCCTGGTGGTTATGCAGCAGCTTTTCTAGCTGCCGACGAAGGCTTAGAAGTCGCCATCGTCGAGTCCGAGTCAAAACTCGGCGGAACCTGTTTGCTCAGAGGCTGCATTCCATCGAAAGCTTTGTTGCATGTCGCCAAAGTGATCGATGAAGCCCACGAGTTGACCGAAGGTTGGGGAGTAGAATTTCCGGCTCCGAAAATCGATATCAACAAAGTCCGCGCGAGAAAAGAAAAAGTCATCGAGACCCTCACCGGTGGGCTCGGACAACTCGCAAAACGCCGCAATGTGAAAGTCATCCGGGCGCGTGGCAAATTCGAGAACTCAACAACGTTGTTGCTCGAAGGAAATGATCCGAGTATTCCAGAAGGTGGCAAAATCACCTTCGATTACTGCGTCTTGGCCACCGGTAGCACACCAGCGATGCCCCCGAATTTCCAAATCGGATCCGATCGCGTCATGGATTCCACCGGCGCATTGGAACTCAAAGATATCCCCGAGAAGATGCTCGTCATCGGCGGTGGATACATCGGCTTGGAAATGGGGACCGTCTACGCCCACCTCGGTTCGAAAGTAACCGTAGTGGAATGGACCGATACGCTGCTGCCTGGTGCTGACCGAGATCTGGTCGCGCCCCTACAACGGCGCTTGAAAAACCTCTTTGAGAACCGCATCTACCTCAATACAAAGGTCGGTTCGGTAGCCGAAGTCAACCAGCAAGTCGAAGTCACCTTCGAAGGGCCCGGTAAGTTCGGCCACGAACGATTCGATCGAGTCTTAGTCAGTGTCGGTCGCCGACCTTCGAGTCGGGGAATTGGGCTTGAGAACACTCAAGTGCAAGTCAACGAACGCGGGTTCGCAATATGCGATCGCCAGCAGCGAACCGCAGACCCGCACATCTTGGCCATCGGCGATATCGCCGGGGAACCGATGTTGGCTCACAAAGCCAGTCACGAAGCCAAGGTAGCCATCGAAGTCATCCTTGGACGCGATGTTGTGTTCGATAAACAAGCGATCCCCGCTGTGGTCTTTACCGATCCGGAAATCGCTTGGGCCGGACTTACCGAAGATCGTGCCAAGAAAGACGGAATTGCCGTCGAGATCGAAACCTATCCTTGGGCTGCCAGTGGGCGAGCCCAAGCTCTCGGCAGAACCGACGGTCTGACGAAGTGGCTTGTCGATCCTCAAACCCACCGCGTTCTCGGATGCGGAATCGTGGGACCAGGTGCCGGCGAACTGATTGCCGAAGCCGTTCTAGCGATTGAGATGGGTTGCGAAGTGCGAGACATCACCGAGTCGATTCACCCCCATCCAACCTTGAGCGAGACCTTGATGAATGCGGGCGAAGTCCACTTCGGGACTGCGACCGAGATCTACAAGCCGAAGCGTCATTGAGCAATCGGCGGTTAAACGATCTCCATGATCGGTTTGCCGTGGTCGATCTCGAGTCGTTTTCGACCCGGTACCTCAAGTTGGCGAGAGTCTAGGCCGAGTTGATGGAGGATCGTTGCGTGGATGTCGGTCACGTAGTGCCGATTCTCGCTTGCATGAAACCCGATCTCATCGGTCGATCCATGTACAACCCCACCGCGAATTCCACCACCTGCCATCCAAACACTAAATCCAAAAATATGATGGTCGCGACCATCGGATCCTTGGGTGCCCGGCGTACGACCAAACTCCGTCGCAAAGACCACCAGTGTTTCATCGAGCAGTCCTCGGCGCTGAAGATCGATCAGCAAGCCCGCGATTGGCTGATCGACGGCTTTCGCGTTGTTTTCGTGATTGGCTTTCAAACCCCCATGGGCGTCCCAAGCACCTGCACCTCCGCCCCCATGCTGGATCTGGACGAAGCGAACTCCTCGTTCTACGAGCCGCCGAGTTGCTAGAAGCTGCATGCCAAAATCGCGACTATGCGCTTGGTCGATCCCATAGAGCGTTTTGGTCTCTTCGGACTCTTGAGCAAAGTCCACCACTTCGGGAATCGATTGCTGCATGCGAAATGCGAGCTCATAAGAAGCGATACGCGCAGCGAGCGCCGGGTCGTTCGGATACTCGACTCCTCGCAAGGTGTTCAGATCCCGCACAAGCTCCGCGCCGACTTGCTGAGCTTCAAGTGCAAAAGGACGCTCTGGTCTACCGAAGTCAAGCGGAGCATTGGGGTCGATTCGAAGAGGCACTGCATCGTGCGCGGGTCCCAGATAGTGCCCGTCTTTCTTGTTCCAGTATTCCCTGGTGCCCATCGAAATAAACTGAGGGAGATTCTCATTGAGAGTCCCTAACCCGTAGTGAACCCAACCACCGAGAGTAGGGTAATCACCGTCGTTTTGATGTCGGCCAGAATGGAATTGTGTCTGGGCACCGTGATTGCTGTCAGTCGTCCACATCGAACGGACGATCGCTAACTTGTCGACCTGCGATGCAATCGCCGGAAACCAGTCACTTACCTCGATGCCACTCTGACCATGCTTGCGAAATCCCACTTGAAGTGGATAAAGCGTGTTGCGTTGGTTGCCGTTCCCATCGGGTACGACCAAGCGTTCGAGCGCAAGCTTCTTCGGATCTTGAGCTTCCGCAAAGGGAGTCTCTGCGATGGTCTTGCCAGCGTACTTCGTCAGCATCGGCTTGGGGTCAAAGCTTTCCATGTGACTCACGCCACCGTTCATGAAAAGCCAAATAACACTCTTAGCCTTCGGCTTGAAGTGGGGTTTGCCATTTGGCGGTCTCCAAGCGTGATCGATTGGAGATTGAGCCGTAGCCAAGCGGTCTCGATGCAGCATCGCACCGAGAGCAAGCCCTGTGAAGCCGAGTCCTAGATCGGCGAGAAAGGTACGCCGAGGGAACATACTAAGCCACCGATTCTGGTTCGTGCCCTTCGTTGAGCATATCCGCTGGAACCATCTTCTCGTTCTTGCGATCCCAACCCATCATGCGATTCGTACGCCAGCTTTCGTTGGCCATATTCACCGCAACAACACCTGCGAGTCCCAATTCGATCGGGCAGTTCAAAGGCTCACCGTTGCGAATGTGGTTATGCAAGTTCGTGTGGTGCAAGTTCTGATCTTCACCGCCGGTCTTCTTGTGTTGCCCAAGGACTTTGCCATCCGGATCCTTTGCGATCCAACCGTCGTTATTGAAGAACAGAGTTCCGTCGTAACCGCGAATCAAGTGATCGACCCGTACGCGATTGCCCATCGTTCCCAAGACATAAACAGTCATGCCGCGTGGATACTCGCAGACCATCTCAACGTTGTCTGGCAAATCGCGTCCATCTGGCCATTGCCAAATACCACCCATCCCCACAACGCGGCGAGGATAAAGCAGATTGCAAGCCTTCATAATTCGCGTGATGCGGTGAATGAACAAGTCCGTGCAGATACCACCCGAGTAAGCCGAATAGCAGCGCCATTCGAAGTAATGATTTGGGTTCCATTCGATCTTTTTGGCAGTGCCCAACCAAGCATCCCAATCGAGATCGGCAGGCTTTGTCGCATGTTGAGCGACCAAATCGGGTTCGCGCCAAGGTCCTGCACCCTTCGCATATCGCCGAACGTATTCAATCTGAGCTTGCAATACCCGGCCGATCATCCCATCTGCAATCGCTTTGCCCGCAGAGATGTAACTATCGTCCGACATCGCCTGTACACCCACCTGCACCGGACGCTTCGTTTCCTTCTGCTTCTTTACCACCGCCTGGGCTTCAGGAATCGTGTGCGTTAGCGGCTTCTCGCAGTAGACCGCCTTGCCGGCTTCCATCGCATCGATGGTCATCGTCCAGTGCCAATGCTCTGGAGTGGCAACAACCACATAGTCGATGTCTTTGTGCTCAAGCAGTTTGCGATAATCGGTCTCGGCGTGATCCGCACCGATGGTCGCTTTACCTTCTTCCGCCCGTGTCTTCCAGCAATCCGCAACGCAGACAGGATGAAGATTATTCGTCTCCTTGAGGTTGTTGATTACCCCCATATGCGCTTTTCCAATAACCCCACCCCCGATGAGTCCCACACCGAGTCGGTCGTTTGAACCGACCACTCGTGCGTAACTCTTGGCCGACAATTGCGCGGCACTTGCGGCTGCAACCCCTCCGGCTGCCGCCAAGAAAGTCCGACGCTTGAGCCCCTGAGAAGGCTGTTGCTGCGACGCTGGTTGTTGCTGTGGCTCAGAAGATGCGCCGTGACTCATAGAAAATCTCCTTCGGAGGGGGGGGAAAGAAAGGTGGGTTTCGAGTACCGAGCATAACACCCCGCAACCGGCAAAGCAAATCCGAGAGAGTCAGGGGTGGGCCGCGCAAGGGTCCAACCTACAGCCAGACCAGGTGCCATTGCGATAAGAAAATACGGGCGTAGAGGGAGGGGGCACGGGCGACGCCCCCTCCCTCTATAAGATAAATGCGTTTTTGCGAACAAAAAGCGCCCATGAAAACGAGTAAATTCCCGGAATCGACCTGTTTTTGTCCAAACAACCACGGCTGGATTAGATTGGCTGATCCTGTGTCGACTCAGGGGAACTTTTTCGAATGACGCAAACTCTAATGCTTGGCCGAAACGACAAGTTTACGAGGCGGAAACAATCGGTGATTTGGAGCCAACCAGCCGGAAAAGTCTGCGTAAATTACTAGACCCCCGCCACGGGGCGGTTCATAATGCGACCGGGCTGTCCCTGGGTGGACCGGTTGTTTATTAGGTGGAGAGGCAGTGAGGTGTGAAGATTCGGCGAAAAAATCGGGTTGCACGGTCTGTGCGGCTTGCGTCGACTCCTCCACTAACTTCCCTCCCTGAACCTCCCGGGAATTGCCTGCAGCCCTTTGAATTGGAACTACGGTTCGTTGTAGTAAACCACGTCCCGGTCCGGGACGCATAGCGAACCCGTCTGTGGTACAACCCTTTGTTTTTACTTTCTTGGAACATGCGAATGAAACGTGATCTTCGTCGATCGAAATTTCGAACGCTCGTCCGACACGCTGTGGTCGGTTTGAGTTTGATGTCGAGCTTGTTGCTGCCAAGCCAAGCCGATGCACAGGAGCAAGGTCCTGAGTATCCACCTTTCGACAAAGTGGTCGAAGGGTTCACCAAGGTGGAATCGAAGTCACCTGACCGAGGTGCTTTGTGCAAACTTTGGACGCGAGAAAAAGACGGCCAGGTCCTGATGGAGCTTCCAAAGGACTATTTAACCAAGAAGTATTTCATCGCTCTGACCGTCAGCAGCGGTGATAAGTTCGCTGGCTTACAGTCCGGCGACTACTACGTCTATTGGCGGATGTATAACAAACGCCTCGCGCTGATTCTTCCTGAATTGGAAATGCGTTCCAACGGCGAACCGGAATCGAAGTCCTCGGTCAAGCGATTGTTCACCGATACGGTTCTGCTCGATATCCCCATCGTGACGATGGCTCCTCAAGGAGGTCCGGTGATCGATGCGGATGCTTTGTTCGTCGGCAATGCTTCGAAATTCTTCGGCCCAAGCATCCGCGTGCAAGATCCGCAGTTGACGAAGATCATCAAAGCCAAACCGTTTACCAAGAACACTGAGTTGGCTTTTGAGGTCGTCACCGCAGGTGGCAAGCTTCAGACTATCCACTACTCGTTTAGCGAAGTCCCCGAAGATACCGGTTACAAGCCGCGTAAGGCCGATCAACGAGTTGGCTACTTCGTAACCAACTACTCGGATTTGGGTAGCTACGATGACGACAAGAAACGTGTTCGTTACATCAACCGTTGGCGATTGGAAAAGCGAGACCCAAGCTTGAAAGTCAGCCCGCCGGTAACTCCGATCCGTTTCTATATCGAGCACACCACTCCCGTCCGTTATCGCCGATGGGTCAAGCAAGGTGTTGAGTATTGGAACAAGGCGTTCGAGCAAGTTGGATTCTCCGATGCCATCGAAGTCCTTTATCAAGACCCACGTTCACCAGCGACGATGGATCTCGATCCAGAAGACGTACAGTACAACTTCATTCGTTGGCTCAACAATGACGTTGGAACCGCGATTGGTCCAAGCCGCGTGCATCCGATGACCGGCGAGATCCTCGATGCCGACGTCGTTCTGACCGACGGCTGGATCCGTCACTTCAGCTTCCAATTTCACGACATGATGCCAGAGTTGGCCATGGAAGGAATGAGCACCGAAACGCTCGCTTGGCTCGGCTCGCACCCGAACTGGGATCCACGCGTTCGACTCGCTCCAGCCGATAACCGCACGCACTTGCAAAGCCTCTACGCGATGCAGTCGCAAATGCCTTATGCTGGACATCCGATGACCCAATTGGATACCAAGCTGATGGGTTCAAGCCCCTTCGATGGTCTTGTTGGGCGAACCAGCCAAGTCAACGGTTTCTGCAACGCCGCACACGGCATGCAACTCGATATGTCGATGGCCCGACTGGCCCTCGATCTCTTCGACGAAAACGGGAACTTTGTCGGTGAGCAAGAACCGGCAGCAGGTGCGAAACCTGAAGACAAGAAGCCGAAGGAAGACCTTCTCGACGGCATGCCAGAGTCCTTCATCGGTCCTCTCTTGGCTGAACTCGTCGCTCACGAAGTCGGCCATACCCTCGGATTGCGCCACAACTTCAAAGCCTCCAGCGCTTTGAGCTTGAAGGAAATCAATTCGAATGCCGTGAAGGGACAGAAGACGATCGCGACTTCGGTCATGGATTACATCCCGATAAACATGCCTTACCAACTCGATAGCGAGACCCGTGGGGACTATACCATGATCGGTATCGGACCTTACGACTATTGGGCGATCGAGTACGGTTACATCCCGGAAGACGCCAAGCTCAACGAGATTCTCAAGCGAGCTAGCGAGCCGGAATTGCAATTTGCGACGGACGAAGATACCTCTGGCCCAGATCCATTGGCTCGCCGTTATGACTACTCGAAGGATCCTTTGGATTACTGCGAAAACCAAGTTCGCTTGGTTAAGCTCTACCGCGATCGGCTTCTCGACAAGTTCGTCAAAGAAGGTGATAGCTGGAGCAAAGCGCGACGCGGGTACGAGTTGACCCTCGGCGAGCAAACCAAAGCTATCAGCATGATGGCCAACTGGATCGGTGGAGCTACGGTCAACCGGGACAAGAAGGGTGATCCGGGCGACCGTCAATCCCTTATTCCAATCCCAGCCGAGCAACAACGCAAGGCGCTCGATTTCGTAATGCGAAACTCATTCCGCGATGACGCTTTTGGTCTGTCGAATGCCATCCTGAGCCGTTTGACGGTAGACAAGTGGATCGATGAAGGGGTTCGTTCGATGGGCGAATCGACCTTCCCTGTCCACGATCGTATCCTTGGTATTCAAGCCAGTGCGTTGACGATGTTGATGAATCCGACCACGTTGCGCCGCGTCTACGACAACGAGCAACTCGTGCCACGCGATCAAGACGCGTTGACTTTGCCAGAGATGCTTGACAAAGTCCAAGCCGAAGTTTGGTCCGAAGTCGGAGCGAATGCCGAAGGGGAAGCGAACGCACGCAAGCCTCGGATCAGCTCGTGGCGCCGAAGCTTGCAACGCGAACACCTCGATCGCTTGATCGACTTGACCGTTCCAGGTAGCTCGAGCAACAAGCCGATAACTAGCTTGTCGTTGATGAAGCTCAAAGAGCTCAAGCAGAAGATTGATGGAGCGTTGGCCAACCCAGCAGGTTTGGATGCGTACAGCATCGCTCACTTGACCGAATGCCAGCTTCGAATCACCAAGGCGATGGATGCGATCTTCATCTACAATCAGCCAAGTGGTGGCGGAGCTCCTCCGTTGATGATTTTCGGGCAGCCTGCTCCGGGCTTAGTTGCACCTGTTGGAGCTTCCGCTCCCGCTTCGTACAACTCTGGCTACGAGAATCCAGGATACAACACTGGTGTATCCCCATCCTCGCAGCCAACGAGCGTTCAAGGTCAGTCGGCCGAGCCTGCTGCTGTGAAACCAGCTGCGGATTCGTCGACAGCACCATAGAGTACGGCTGTAGAGTGGCGGCTGTTTAGAACAGCTTAGATTCGAGAGAATTCAAAAGCGACCGACTTAGCTCGAAGGGAAAACATCCCGGACGGCGAGTCGGTCGCTTTTTTCTTTGTTCTCACTGAAGCAAAATCGGGGAACTAGCGTCGACACCGGATACTCTGAATATGTAAGCTCACAAGCTAGTATTTATTAGGGGGATCTTTCGTAGAGGAATTGCGCAATGAACCAACTTGTTCGCACATGGTTGTCGATCGGGATTTTTTCCTCGTGGACGGCGTTCGTGGGGCTGGTCGGATCGTATTCGTTCGCGCAAGAGCTTCCGACTCCGAACCCACCGGCGCAAAGCGATGTACCTGCAGTCGAATCAGGTCGCGATGGGACAACTCCTCCACCTGTACCCGGTCCTGTCGAGGATCTTCCCGTTCCCGGTGCTGAACCTGTGGCTCCTGGTGGATTGCAGCTTGCACCACCTGCTGGCCCAGTTACCGCAGGCCCTAATTCTTCGCCGCGCGGCCGTGCACCGATTGTGATCACACCTCGCAAAAACACAGCGGGCCCCAACACACCTCAAGCTCCAAAGGCTTCTTCATCATCTGCCCCGGCAGCTTCTGGGCCTGCTGCAGAACAATTTGAAGGGGGTGGGTATCTCGGCTTAATCGCCGAGCCGGTCCAAGGAGGTGGATTCGGGCTGGCCGTTGTCGACGTTACGAACCAATCTCCTGCTTGGAAAGCCGGATTTCGTATCGGCGACCGAATCGTTGGAGTCGGTGGCCAAGCCGTTACCAATCTCGATCAGTTCGCCAATGAACTCGAACGTTACGCACCTGGCTCCCCAGTAAAATTCCTAGTTCAGCGTCGAGGTCGTAGTACCAATCTGGTCGCCGTTCTCCAAGACCGTACGCTTGCCGGACAACTTCAAGGTATGCAACCCGGAACGGCATTGCCCCTTCAACCTCCTATCGCGCAAATCCCCGATGCGCAATTGCCTAAACAGCCTTATCAGCCGATCTCTCCGGAGCTTGGGGGCGATGTGCCACAAGTTGCGACCGATCGCGGAAATGTATTTCTAGGCGTATCGGTCACCGATCTGTCCGAAACGTTTCGCAAACAGTTTGGAATACCGCTCTATCGCGGTGCAGCCGTCTCGGATGTCGTCCAAGGCTCGACGGCAGAACTTGCGGGTCTACAACCCGGCGACTGCATCTCGGAGATCGATGGTCGTATGATCTTGCGCGCGGAAGATGTTGTCGACTCGATCCGTGGAATACCCCTCGGCGACTCGATCACCATGGCATTTTACCGAGGTCGTCAAAAGCAGATTGTCCAAGTTCCCTTGCTATCTGTAGGCATGATTGCCGGCAACGCGAATGCCAACCAAGGGCTCGGAATGAACGCTGAAATGCTTACTCCGGAATACGTCGCTTCCCTCCACCAAGAAATCCAAAGGTTGCAGCAGGAAGTGGCCGATTTGCAAGCAAAATTGGCGGACAAGCTACCTTAATCGGCGTCAGGGGATTGGAAACCCGGGGATTGGAAACACAGAGGCACAGAGAACACGGAGAGTCTGTGTGAAAGGGTGGTGCAGATAAGCTGAACACTGCGCCTATCACTAACTATTCAATATCCAAATCTTTGCTCGATCCTTCTTCCCGCTTTCC
>CAIJIZ010000323.1 GCA_903820735.1 uncultured Pirellula sp. | reverse complement strand
GCGTGAAGTTCATGTCGTGGCTAGCGTGGATGTGCTGGGTGCTGATGGCACTGTGGAAACCATCACCGGGACTACCATCCACCCGGTCTGGTCAGTCGATCGCCAGGAATGGGTGCCGCTGGCTGAGCTAGCCCAAGGCGAGAGACTTTGTTGCGATACTGAGTCTTTCGGATTGGGTTTTACCTCTGGCCTCTCGCCTAAAGCCTCCGGCCTAGTCTTGTCTCCCAGCCGGTCTACAATATCGAAGTCCACGGCGAGCACGTCTACCAAGTCGGCGAGCTGGCCGTGCTGGTGCATAATGCGTGCCCAATTAAGGGACTGGGCAATATAGGTCGCCACTTACCAATGGCTTCTCGCGATGCTCTGAACCACGGAATCAAATGGTTGGGTGCTGGTTATAAAGAGATCGCACCGGGTGTGTTCAGGAGTGCCGATGGTCTACGGCAGTTCCGCATGACGGCTGCAGATTTACTCGGATCTCATGGAAAAATCGGTCCGCACGTCCACATTGAAGCGTTGGATAAGTTCGGAAAAGTCATCGAAAATCTACATCTCCCAATTTTTTAAGGCGATTCCTAACATGGCAAAAACACTTATGACCGCATCGATCATTCGATGCAAAGAGACTACGAAACACCAGATAGGTCACTTCGATTCGTCTGGGGAACCTGTTGTCGACTACGATTTAGACTGCCCTTGTACACTTTCGGTAGTTTCGGTTGAAGGGGCAATCTATCTTTGGCGTATGAACAATACTGGGGAGTGCATCGCAGATACCTGGCATATGAATGAAGACGAGGCTATGGCTCAAGCTGAATTTGAATACGAAATCGCACATGATGGGTGGAAAAAGTTGTAGAAATAGCGTCAAAAATCGTTAACGCTTTGTCCCAGTTAGAGTATTCCTGCGGCGTTTCAAAACATTCTGCATTCCGGCGCTGCAGAACATTCTGGAAAAAATCGTTCGAGAACTCGCCTGCATTAGACATGCTGCTTCTTCTGGCGTTTCGATTCAAACGAATGATCGTGTTTCCCAAAGCGAGGAGGCGAGCTATAGTATTCCTAAAGCATTCCTCGGAAAGCTGTTAACTCACCAGTTCGAACTAGGATTTTCAAAACGGGACCGAACGGGTCTCGAACTCCGTAAGTCCATGCGATCAAACACTTTACGCCTCCCAGGCAAAGAGAGTATTGTTACGAAGAGGGTTGCGCTCGGGGAGCTTGCGTCAAAGTACGAACTTTGGCGACCAAAAGACTTAACGCTCGGCATCGAGAGATCGACCGCCGGGCGTTTTTCGTTTCTAGGCGGGAAATCACAAGGATTTGTGAGTTTTTCAAGGCCGGGTCCCACGACTCGCTGCGCTCTCTGGTCGAAGAGAGATTTCTGGAGTGCGAGTGCAACCTTCAAGGTTGCGCCTGAGAGTGCGGAAAATCGGTCTCGAACTCTGACTCTCTGTTTTTGACGGGCTACAGAATTAACACAGAGTTTTCACTCGGAGCCCCCGGTGAAAACGGGTTCGAACTATCGTCTACGGGTTCGAAAACCTCAACAGAGATAGCCGTCACCGACTTTCTGCACACCGGTGGCGCGATGCATCTTGGTGGCTGGCATTACCCTGTGGTTGTGGACTTGGCGGGCATGCGTGTGACTCGCAAGTCACGCCCCATCCTCAAGGACCACGATCGTGCATGTATCGTCGGTCACACCGACGCCATCATGGTTGGCGATTCAAGACTGGAGGTCGCCCGCGTAAGCTCGGGTGTTCGTAACACAGCTCAGGACGTCATCGCCACCAGCGAGAACGGTTCTCCTTGGCAAGCATCGCTCGGAGCAAACGCCGACAAGGTTGTCTTCATTCCAGAAAGTAAGACTGCGACCGCGATCAGCCGCGAGTTCAAAGGCCCTGTGTATGTTGCTCGCAAGTCAACACTTGGTGACGTCTCGTTCGTAGCCCTCGGTGCCGACGATGACACCACTGCCAGGCTTGAGGCTGGAGGCGTGAGGCCAGAGGAAGAGGACGCAGACCAAGCAGAGGATTCCACGGACGAGCTTGAACCAGTGAATGCATCGCTGGACCTCAACAAAAACCTCAAGTCTAAAGCCCTCTGGTCTCTCGCCTGTTCAAACGATGCGTATCGAAGCCGCTGCTGACTCGAAACGTATAGTGGGCCCAGAGGCTAAGTCCTCGATCAATTGCACTCAATTTCGTTGGATTTGCAACGAAGAGCAGCCCAGTAATCATCAGCAGTAGAGTATTTGATAATTTGGACTCGGTGATTGTGTGGATGCCTTGCTGTAGTTTGACGGCTTGGCGATGAAGGCCGACGATCAATGCCCACAGCGCTTTGTAGGACATCACTCCCGCTACTGAAATTTGTCTTCCGCCACTTGGATTCTGTGTGCTCACACTGTTTGTGCTCGCTTGCTCTATGAGATCGAGTTCTGTTGTCTTGTTTGGTCGGCCGAACGATCCGACGTCAGTAAGGTTCTATGGGTCGCCGAAATATTGGTCCGTGGTATCAGAAAATCCAGAGCCAGTGAGATTGCTCGACAAGCGAGTCACACATCGGGATAGAATTCAGAGGCGAGATGTTCACGTAACCATTCACGCAACACGCAGAAGCCGAGCAGTGGTTTACCGTTCACGAACGTGGCAACATGCTCGTATGGTTTGGAGAGATCTGAATTGTCGAAAATGCGTACCTGGGGAAGACATCGAATTGCCAGCTTTAGATTCTCAAGGGTTCTGGCGTGCCGTGAGCGAAGCTTCTCAATCGGGACGTCGTGCCCACCTTGGCTCACACGCATTCCAACTCTCTGAATCGAAGTTTCGGGATGTTGGATCGCCACAAAGCTCAGGATCACATGGTAGCCAGAGTTCGAGGCATCTTGAAGAAAACGCACCTTCTCGCCAACTGGATCTGAAAACACCGTTTCAAAGATGAAGCTCGTCTTCTGTTCGACGAGCTTGGCACGATGCTGCGTCGCAAGGTCAGCTGCCTGATATGGGTCGAGATTTAGTTCCTTGGCCAACTGATCCGCGTTTACAAACGGCCAACCCAGACTCGCAAGTTGTGTTTCGTAGAAGGTGGATTTGCCGGCTCCGTTTGATCCAGCTAACGCAATGATTGTCGGACGTTCATCCGGGCCGTCACTGCTCATCGTTCAGAGCCACGAAGTTCTTGTTTACGAAGTGCCCCAAGACACGGGTGCCGTTCTCTTCGACCCGAACTAAAAGGTCGCGATTGGACGGATCGGACTCGTAGTGAGGATATGGCCGCGTTTTGAGGTAGCGTGCTAGTCGTTCACGGCCACTCGCAGAATCAACGGCGTCCAAGGCGAGTTGCGCCATCTTCGCATCGCTCAGTACTGGGATTGAGGACGCGAGATCGTCCGTGAGATGATCAAGATCAAAGATCTTTGTGAAGAAAGTTACGCGACGCGAAAACTCAGTGACCACGTCGGAAATGTGTTTCGGTGCGGGCTTGGACAATTCAATTTGCAAGAAGTGACGGAACGCTTGAACCAAGACATCTTGTTCTTCAAGGGCCGAGAACGAAAGCTCTGAATCCATCGTCGGCTGATCAGGCTGCTCGTCGCTCTGAGTCATCGGAGTCGTCTTTCAGGAATTTCGTGAGCCAAGGTGATTGCTGCAACGTTTCAGCAGCACGCAGTACATCGGCCGGGGTCATCGGCGATCGGCTGGCGCCATGGATCAAACCAACTTTGAGCTGCCGTCGAAACTCATCACAGACTGCGTTCAACGTTTGCACAGCGTTAGCGGTTAAGGTTGCTTCGGAGCTATTCATAGCGTCTTCCCGTCTCTGGATTGCGCGAATTCGTTGGGTCGTTATTTTCCCAGAAATCACCAACCCAGGTCAAGGTCGATCGAAGGGCGAAACACGAGATAAATCGCGTTTTCCGAGCCTTTTGCCGTCAATGAGTTCCCAAACCCTACCCTCCGGCGCTGCAGAACATTCTGGATAAAAGCGTCCGAGAACTCGGCGCTATCGGCTCTTGTCCCCAAGGTTCGCTTCTGCGTCGACCAAGATCTCCTTCTCAAGGTTCTCGGTAAATGCCAAGACTGGTTGCTTGTAGCGCAATACGACGAGTTTCGCCGGAATATGCATGAGTGTGTCGGTGTATTGGTGTCGCTTGAGAACAAGCTCCCTAGAGTCGATGCGTTGTTGAAACTCACCCGGGATCACAACTTCGATTTCCGCGCGTGGCAAGTGATCTGGGAAGGAGTCGCGTTTCGTTATTTTGGGCTCGGTTTGTTTTTTGCGTGTGTAAGTAATCCGCTCGGCTTCTTTGCGAGCGGCTTCCTGCGAAGCTTGTAGTTCTTTGTCTTCTGGGAATTCGAGATGTAGCTGGTTGGCGTTGATAAACTTCCCGCGCTTGCGATTGCATCGACTGTTGAGGAACATGAACAAGCCCCCGTTGCGAGCATCGCTTAAGAGACTGGTTCGAGTATTTCAGCAAGCGAGTTGGCAGCCGTTAGCGGTTTGCAGATCGTGATCCCTGAATGGAGTTTGATTTCGATACCTATTTGAGCTGGGATCGAGGTTTGTGCGCGAAGGAAAGCGGAGGGT
>CAIJIZ010000322.1 GCA_903820735.1 uncultured Pirellula sp. | reverse complement strand
CGGTTAGTTGTCCGTGCGGATGAGCGATGGGGCGCGTACTGTAGCTGCCTCGTTTACACTTCGGGTTACCATTTTCTTGGCCTACGGCCAGTTATGAGCATGGTAACGTGAAGCGTTAGCGAGCAATGGTAACCCGAACCGTCAGGGAGGCTTTGGTGACGCGAAGCGTCAGCGAAGAGGATCCCCGGATAGTTGTCCGTGCGGATGAGCGATGGGGCGTGTGCTGTAGCTGCCTCGTTTACACGTCGGGTTACCATTTTCTTGGCCTACGGCCAGTTATGACCGCATTAAGTTCTATACGTGGTTTCTATATGTTTCAGCAATGAATTCCAGTGCTTAAGCCAGTGTGCTTAAGACCAGTACTCAGAGAGTCTATTGCGCACTTCGGGTTCTTAAGCCGAAGACTTGGCGGTTCGTGTTGCTCACCACCAACGTTGTGCCTTGGTCGGCAAAGCTGATTTGGATAATTCCCGAGTCAATGTCCGTATTTGCGATAAAGACATCGTTCAGGGTGTTCCAGTAGGGTGAAACTAGATAGATGTTTACTTCACCGGAACAACTCGAAGTTGCAAACAGACTTCCGTTGGGATTGGTTTGCAAGTTTTGAAAATCCGCATTGGTTTGAAAGTAAGCATTGCGAGCTGGGGTCGCTTCACCATCCACAGGTTTGGTGGTGTCTAAATCGACAAACAAAAGTGACTTCGTCTGAGTCTCTTCGGTGTCATAACAAACCGCGATATACTCTTTGTCGATGGTTGTACCTTGCAGGCTAGGTCTAGAATCATTGCCGCTTGTAGGATCGGCATTGTGATCGGCAACCTGGTCGTTAGAAAATTGCTTTTGGATATCCGATAGTTTTTCGTGGAAGAAATCGATCCGCATGATTTTCGCGGAGCTCAAATCGATGACTTTGTCGTCCGTATCCGTTGCGACCCGAATTGCGTTACCGAAAATGCGGACCTGTTTTCCATCGAAGTACTCGATAGCGCCGTTTGCATGTGCGACTGCAAAATGTAGAGCATTCGGATCGGCAACCTCAGCAGCGTTGGTCGACTTCCAAACAAAATTGCGCACTGTGGAATCATTCGCGAGCCCACTCGCTACGGGGGCCAATGTGAAGTTCGTACGGCTAGCATCACCCTCCGGTTGCACCTTCGATAGGGAGAAGAATTTCAGTCCCTGCTTTCCAAGAACAGCCAATCGGCTTCCGTCGGGTGAGAGTTGAAACTGATCGGACGGTTCCCACTGGTTCTCTAGCCGGAACCATGCAGGAACTTGATCGTCCTTCCATTGACAAAGCAATGTGGAGTTACCCCAGTGCATCATTACCGAGTTGCCAGTTGCATTTGCGCTGACGCTGTACGGCGTGTAGACAGAGTCTTCGATGCTGCTGCAATCGCTATCGTTGATTTCGTTGCTAGCAGTCGCTTGGCGGATGTCTCGCAGATTCGCGTTGGTAATAGCTTGGATTTGCGTAGCGAGTTTTTGTTCGGACTTGATAAAAGCATTCTCGCTATCCACCTTGCCAATAACGGGCTTCGATGCATTCGAGAATAGAACGCTGGTCACGGGGGTGAAAACGGATTCGGTCCGATTTCCTTTTCGCTCCCACGCGGTTCGTGCAACGACAACCTCATCTTTCCAAGTCCCCGAGTTATCTGAGGTGGATTGAGATAATCCGAGACGTACCTGGGACGGTCTGTCAAGCAGCGGTGTCAATTCAGGCGTGCCTTCGCGCGAAATCTGGATCAGATCCTGGCTTTGCTCTGACCTGTCGACGGATAGGGACTTCGAACTCGGATCGAATTCAAATCGCTCGATTTGGCCGTTGGCTTCCAACACGTAGAGACGCAGGCCATCGAAACTCCAGCATGCTGCAATGGGCACAGCGCCACGGAATTTGAAACGATTGTTGTTGATGTCAAACCACTGTGGTTCGGATGTGTCCGACTGCGTTGGAATACCACCAATCCATAAAGTTCCACCATCGCCATCGACACGAAAGAAAGCGTTTGCATCGCTGAACTTCGGATTCGATGCAGCAAGAAACACGGGGGTGTCTTGCATTGCAGGTAGGAATCGAGTTTTGGCTTCGTCCTGGGATCCGATTTCGATCACAGTCGTACTGGCGCTATTACCCAGCATAAACCTATTGGAATCTAACGGAAACAATCGAAGATTTGTTGACTTGCTCTGGATTACCAAGCGATCGAGAAACTGATTCGTCGTTAAATCCCAAAGACATATTTCTTGATATTCACCATTAAGTCCAGCATTCGTAGCGTCATCCGTTGCGCTCTCACCCTTAGAACGACTCTTGGAAAAGTAACCGTCGCGGCCGCGTGGAATGGTTGCAATGCTAACCAAACGTGTTCGCTCGGGATTGGTAGCGGTATGCAAAATTTTTGCGTAAGGCGAATGCCCGTAGTATTGATAAATCGAATCGAAACTCAAAGGACGGATTTCATCGATGACATCAGTGCCCTTCGGCCCTTGAGACAGCGATTGCGGGAGAGCTTGTGTGATTCGTATTTGAGAAACGCTTTTTCGCTGAAATGCGGATTGTTGTTCATTCTTCGTGTTCGATACGCTCACCACTCCATTGCTGTCAACACGTGTTACGGATGCGGACTGCAGATCCTCGAAAAGCCATTTCGTTGCGGCAAATCGATCTCCCTCAGAATTCGTAGCGGTATCGAAGTACAGTTTATTCCTTCGGACTTGTTCATCGATGTTCAGTTGAACCGTTTGAAACAGTGCGTTTGAAAGAATAACATCCCCAGACTTACTCCAGCATGCAAAGCGATTATCTGGTGTGACACCCGATTTCCTTACAGGGAATCCAGTCAACTCCGTGATGTGCTCGATACTTACCGAATCGACTTGACTTACCGAATCGACTTGTCCAGTAGAGCCATCGGCCCGTGGTGTTTCATCTGTGCGAATCGACCAGACCTGTACTGCTTCTTCGGACTCGGTGCGCGTAAGCAATCGCCGCCCAGTATTGTCGGACGATGCCTTGGGAGAAATTAGGATCTGATCGATGGAATGAAGATGCTTCTTAGGGAGTTTCGCCTTATTGACGAGACTAGCTTTGAAAACGTTGTTGCTTCCCGTTTCCGCAAGCCTAAGGCTGGTCTGAACGAGTTCACCTTCGGACGTCCCGAGTAGAAGTTTCAGATTTTCCGTAATACTCTTAAGATTCGCTTGCAGTGCGTCTTTTGATGAATCCGACGACAAAGAAGCATCTAAAGCATTCTTCAAGGTGGCTGCGTCTTCGTTCAAAACCACGAAGCGTTTTGCGTTGATCGGAAGCCTTACTATCACTCGGGATCCGGAATCATCGGGGATTTTCGAATCGAGGGCAAGTTGCACGATATCGAGATAGCAATCATCGTCATTGTTGAATAGGGTTAGAAGATGTTGATCATTCAACCATGCGATTTGAAGCACATCGGAGTTGACTGGATGAGAAAGGTGCCAATCAGAAGGACTTGTCTCGAGAATGAAAACATGGTTCGGATAGCTGACTGCCAAATGCTTTCCGTTCGGGCTCACAACGAGTTCGCCTGGTGATTTCGGGTCGAAATCTAACGCTCCCTTCGTGAGTGCAGAGGACAGGAGAATTCGGTTCCCGTTTTCATCAAGTTTCAGCAATGCGTTTTTTGGATCGGTGGAGAGTTCGAAGAGTTCATTCGATGTGGTCGAAGGTATGATTCGTCGAATTCGCCCTAACGAGTCTTGTGCAGGACTTATGAATTGTTTGGCTTTG
>CAIJIZ010000321.1 GCA_903820735.1 uncultured Pirellula sp. | reverse complement strand
TCAGGCTTCGCTTGCGTTGCCTTGAGAGAGAGTCCGATGCGTTGAGCCGATGGGTCAACGGTGAGAATCTTGACTTCGACATCCTGGCCTTCGTTCAATACTTGAGCCACGTTTGCAATTCGACGGTGAGCGAGTTCCGAGATGTGGATCAAGCCTTCGATTCCGGTCGCGATCTTTACGAACGCACCGAAGTTTGCCAGTCTGGAAACCGTGCCGGTGATCGTCGTCCCGACCGGGAAGCGGGCTTCGACATCATTCCAAGGATTATCTTGCAAGGATCGGTAGGACAGGGCAATCTTGGCGGTTTTAGGATCGAAACTTTCGACTCGCACTTGAATCTTGTCACCTTCCTTGACGACTTCCGATGGGTGCTTGATCTTCTCCCACGACAGTTGGCTAACGTGGATAAGTCCATCGAGGCCGCCGATATCGACAAATGCGCCGAAATCCATGACTTTACGAACGATACCATCGCACAATTGGCCGATTTCCAAGCTGGCGAGTCGCTCAGCCTTCTTTTGTTGCTTTTCGCGTTCAAGCACGGCGCGGTGGGAGAGCACGAGATTTCCGCGTCGCGGATTGACTTCTGTGACCACGCAGAGCAACTTTTGCCCGACATAATCCGCAGCCGATTCGATACGAAACTCGGAGAGTTGGCTAATTGGAATAAATCCGCGAATGTTGCCGACTTTGCATTCGACCCCGCCGGTGTTCGCGCTCTCGATTTTCGCTTCGACAACTGCACCTTCTTCCAGGTCATCCCAGTCGTTTGCCGCAACGGCTTCGCCGGGAATCGACAGTTCGTAAAGCCCTTCGTCGGCGTTGAACGAACGAATCACCACGTCGATTTGAGAACCTTCGACAGGCATATCGGTAAACTGCAGCAGCGGGATCACCCCTTCGTTCGGACCACCCAAGCTAACGAACACGTTGGGTTGGTGGACTTTGAGAATCCTCGCTTGGTAACGATTTCCGATCTCGAGATTCACTCCGACGCGGTTAGCGTTTTTATCGCCGATCATCAGCGAGTCCAAGTCCGCGCCATCCAAGGCTTCTGCCAATTCGGTGTCTTCGATTTGATCGCGTCGCCGAGCATTTGGTACTGGTACTTTTGGAGCCACGGCGGGAGCAGAGTCTTTGTTGGAACGATAGCGTGCGGGCATGGCTTCCGCATCAATCTTCTCACCCTTCGGACCGCGATTTGAGCCGCTGTTGTTCGGTCCGCCACGCCCTTGGGGTGCTGCCGCTCCTGCCAAGGCAGGATCGGCACCTTGAGCGGAATCCACCGAAGAGACTCCGGCAATTTCTTGCCCTTCTGAAGTTCCCGAATCCCGCTTCTGACGTTTCGGCGGTTGGGATTGCTCCGAAGCTTGTTCCTGAGCCAGGCGAGCTTGCCGAATGGCTTCGAGGTTCAAGGGGCCCGCAGCGGCGGGTCGAGCGTTGGAATCGTTGGGTTGTTGTGAATCGGCCATACAAAATCGTTCCGTTGGATCGGTATAGAGGCAAAACATTGCCCGGGGGTCAGCTATAAGCTGATCGCAGGCGAGCCTTTGGTTTTTGCCCGTATTGTTGAACGGGTAATGAAACGGGATTAGTGAATACGAGAATCGACTCGCGTCGCGTAGTTTAACAGGAGGGGCTAGTTTAGCAATGAAATACGAAGTTTCCAGGCGATTGCCGGCTGAATTCCATCCAATAAACCAAGGAAGGAACAGCGAAGTTCCACGTTTTTTGTTTGGTCTAGCTCCGACCCTATCTTTATGCTCGCAGAATTTACGTACAGAAATCCATCGCAATTCGTACTAGTCCTGGATTTCAAGAGCCATTAGCCCTCAGCTTCCTACACTTCTCAAAACCGACTTCGCCACCCTACTCCTCCAGTGCTGCCCTACCCGCCCTGCCTCTCGCCTCTCGCCTCTCGCCTCTCGCCTCTCGCCTCTCGCCTCTCGCCTCTCGCCTCTCGCCTCTCGCCTCTCGCCTAAAGCCCAAAGCCCAAAGCCGTCAAATCGAGGTATGGATTGGTACGCTCAGATGTGGTTTTTGAGCAGCAAATTCTCACCTTCAAGAGGAGGGAGCCAAGGACTTTCCGTAGGATGGCCCTCTGTGGTCGTGCGAGGGTTTCGCATGGCTCACGCAAAGAATCAAAGACGCAAAGAAAACCGCGAACCCGTTTGTGTCATGCTTGGAGCGGAGCACCTTTTATCGCAACTCCCCTTCAAATCCCAGCGGGGAGGATAAGCGACCGGTGGGTTTCGCGGTCGGTGGTTAACCGCGCGGATGCATGGGGT
The DNA here is from genome assembly GCA_903820735.1 of uncultured Pirellula sp. Taxonomy (GTDB): domain Bacteria; phylum Planctomycetota; class Planctomycetia; order Pirellulales; family Pirellulaceae; genus JBKCUI01. The sequence goes on along the minus strand of CAIJIZ010000321.1, from coordinate 3,052 downwards.
GGTATTTGGGATGTCGAAGTGGTTGAGGAAATCATCGGCCGACCGCTTCACCACACCCTACTGATCGTTGAATCGCAACAAACAGTTTCAAGCGTCGTCCAGTGCCCTGCCTCCGGCCTCCCGCCTCCCGCCTAAAGCCTAAAGCCTCCCGCCTAAAGCCTAAAGCCTCCTTCCCAACTCCCCCAAAAATTTCGTCGACCAGTCGAACAAATTTTCTGGCCATGTTATTTTGTCGCGTCCAGCCATCCTTGGGTTTCGCCAAAGCGGCTATGGGGTATCCTTGGAGATTGCAAGTGCGTAGAGTTTTCCCGACGCTCGCACATAGGCTTGGAATTCACCTGCCTCCCTCCCCCAATCTGAACAAATAAATGCTCGACTTCTGCCATTTGTTGACGAATTGCTTTCCCTTGGCGATCAATATTTGGGGGCAAAACGTCGAGTCGTCGGACCTCTTGGTTATCGGGCTTTTGATTCTCCTCGAAGGCTTGCTTTCGATCGACAATGCACTTGTGCTTGGGATGCTCGTCAAGCGGCTTCCGAAACACCAGAGAGCGAAAGCCCTCTCATATGGTTTAATCGGTGCATTCGTCTTCCGCGTTGTGGCCATATTGCTGTCCGCTTATTTGCTCCAGTGGACGATTGTGAAATTAATCGGCGGGGCTTATTTGGTTTACATCGCCGTCAAACATTTGTTTTGGGAAGATGAAGAAACCGAAGAGTTGGTTCAACTTGACCAAGAAGGCCAACCTGAGTTGGTCGACGCGTTGACGGGAGAGCAACTCGACGCAGAGCGGATCAAAGTCGAGATCGAGCAACGTGTTCCGATTGCAGCCGGTTTGGTTAACGACGAGAAAGTCGAGCAGCCACCGACTTCTACCCCGCCGGAGAAAGCCATTTGCGACGTCCCTTCGCATAACAATTGGAAGTTCTGGAAGACAGTCGCGGTTATTGAGCTTACTGACATTGCTTTCGCTGTCGATTCCATCCTTGCAGCGATGGCCTTGGCCGGTTCGTCGACCGACAAGCTCTGGGTGGTTGTAACCGGAGGAATTCTCGGTGTGATCCTCATGCGTTTTGCAGCATCGGTCTTCGTTCGCTTGCTCGAACGATTCCCCCGCTTTGAAACTTCGGCTTACTTATTGGTCATTATCATCGGTTTGAAACTTCTCTTCGACTGGGCCTTGAACAGCAATTGGTCGTTCAGTGGCTGGACGAACCTTGGAGCTTGGCAAGAGTTTTTTGCGAACTTCGAAACCGCACGCAGGGGTTGGGTCGAGAACTATCACCATTGGCTCGACACATCTTGGTTTCTTGGTCGAGCCAAAGAAGTCCATGTCGATGGTATTGAGCACATCCCCCATTTGCTCGACTTCCATGATTTGCGACGTCCGGAATGCCTTGGCTTCTGGATCGTGATGCTCTTATGCTTCTTGGTCGGATTTATGCCCAGACGACACTCGCCAGATTCTTCCGACAAGCCTGCGTAACGCCAACCACCGCGAAGGCACGAATCCAGAAGAAGTCTTCCTTACAAGTCGATACGAACCATGAAAGATGTAGCCGTTATTTTGGCCGCGGCCGGCAAATCCTCTCGATTCAACGACCCGTACCAGAAAAAGGTCTTTGCAAGCGTTCACGGCAAACCGGTCTGGCAGTACAGCGCTCAGCTATTCTCCGATCATCTTCGAATTGCTCAAATCATCATGACCATATCTCCAGAAGATAAGGAGATGGTTCAAGAAAAGTTTGCAGGCAACCTAACGATGCTCGGGGTTGAGGTCGTGCTCGGGGGAGAGGAGCGATGCGATAGTATCCGAAACGCATTGGAGAAATTACGGCCGGAGATCCAATGGGTTGCTATCCATGACGCCGCACGCCCTTGCCTTTCCCGCCAGTCCCTTAATCAAGTCATCGAAGAAGCCACGCGGCACGGGGCCGCGATTCTCGCAACCCCTATTCGCTCGACAGTCAAGCGAGTGGATGCTTCGACGAACAGAATTGTTGAGACCGTCTCCCGCGACGGGCTATGGCAAGCCCAAACGCCTCAAGTCTTTCGCGTCAGCGATTTGAAAAAAGGCTATAGCGCAATGAAAGGCAAGCCCACCGATGATGCATCGGTCATCGAAGCGTTAGGCGTCCCGATTCGCGTCGTGGAAGGTTCGGAGACGAACATGAAAATCACCACCAAGGACGATTTGCGGACCGTCGAAGGATTCCTCAAAGCTCCCGCAAAATCGAGAGATAATCCATTCTTCTAGCGTTCACCCACATTTGCGGATCACCTAGTCCGATAAGCCGCGGCCACCTGCGGACTGAGAAACTTCGCCAGTTCCCACAAAAGAATCCCTGTAACCAAAGGGTTGTTTGACGTGAGAAGCGATGCGGATAGAACCGGTTAGTGCGACACACCCGTAAAAACTTCGAAATCTTCGTAATCCGTGCCCCTTCAAAAGCAAAAACGTGTCGCTATACTCTGGAGCCTCTAATTCAAGTTTTGAACGCGAGTTTTCCGAGAGCGATCCGACAAGATGACGGTTAATCGAGGCTGCAATCTGCGGTTCTTAAATTGCCGAATTCAGCCGAAATTCTGAGGAAAGTTTGTTGTTGAACGACCGGTTAGTACCGAGGCCACCAAGGGAAAGGTTCAATGATATGAACCCCGAGTTTGGTTCCGATCCCAGCGCACATGAGAGCGTAGCTCAGTCGGTAGAGCAAAGGACTTTTAATCCTTGGGTCGAGGGTTCGAGTCCCTCCGCTCTCACTCTTGATTTTTCCACGAAAACCCCGGGTTCTTCCAAAGGATCTGGGGTTTTTTCGTAGGCAGTGCTAGCACCTCTGCGAGCTGTTTTCACAGCACTGCTCCGCGTCACAACATTGTGCACTTTTGTGTCCGAGAACTCGGCACTAGCAGTCGAGCTTATCTTGTCATCGCACTCACAGGGGGGCATTGGTCTCACACGTTGTGTGGATGACTGATTTGCTCCTACTTCGATGCTCGTTTTCTGCTCAAGCATGCTGTCAACATCGCCGTTTTGCGACCCGTGCGCAGACG
>CAIJIZ010000320.1 GCA_903820735.1 uncultured Pirellula sp. | reverse complement strand
GACAGCACTTCCCCGTGGTGCAGACTGACGGGCCAAAGCCTCGCGCTCCTTGCGAAATTCATAAGTGGATTTACGGTACGTTGGGTGGGTGCTGAACCCGACACTCGCCAGAGAGTCTATTTTGCCAACCACACCAGCCACCTAGACGCCGTTGTGCTGTGGGCTTGTTTGCCCGGCCAATTGCGACAACTGACCCGCCCCGTTGCCGCTCAAGACTACTGGGGGCAAAGCCCCTTCCGACGCTTCCTTGCTAGCTCCTTTAACGCGATTCTCATCGACCGCAAGGAAATCAAAGTCCACCAAAGCCCCGTGGAATTGATGCTTCGAGAAATCGGGACAACCTACTCCCTTATCGTCTTCCCTGAAGGAAGCCGAGCGATTGACGGCGAGATGGGTGAATTCAAAAGCGGCTTGTACTACCTAGCTAAAAAGCGTCCAGACTTAGAGCTCGTCCCGGTCTACATGGACAACATGAACCGGATCCTTCCTCGCGGCGAATATATGCCGGTCCCTTTGCTCAGTTCCATCTCCATCGGAACACCCATCTTCCTAGAGCCGAAAGAAAGTAAAGTAGACTTTCTTAACCGTGCGATGCGCAGCGTCAAAGCGCTCAAGGAACGCTAAGCTTCCGGGCGGTTTGTTCAACACTCTTTCACTCCCTGGAAATCATGAAAAAGCCTAGTACCGGAAAATCCAGCTCAAAGCGATCTCTATCGAGTTGGTTTCCCTGGGTCCTGATCGGATCTTGTGTCGGAGGTGCAGCAGGGCTCCTCTGGGCCCTGGGGCCAAACACCAAGCCCGGCAATGATCGCGAGTCTGTTTCCCAAGCGAAATCTAGCACAAACAGTTCCGATTCCTACGGTTTTCAACCCACGCGTACCAATCCAGTCAAACCTTCCAATTCAGCACCCACCGGGATGGTCTGGATCCCGGGTGGAGAATTCTCGATGGGTAGCGACCACCGTAGCGAATCGCTATGCGGTTTGCCCGGGATCACCAATGACGCTGTTCCCATCCACCGTGTCTACGTGGACGCTTTCTGGATGGATGCAACGGAAGTCACCAACGCCCAATACAAAGCGTTTGTAGAAGCCACCGGGTACGTCACCGTCGCAGAAATTAAACCCACGGCCGAGGAGTTCCCAAATGCTCCGCCTGAAAACCTCGTTGCAGGCTCGACGGTCTTTCGACCAACCAATGGCCCCGTAGAATTTGATAACTACCTTCAATGGTGGTCTTATGTTCATTCGGCTGACTGGCGTCATCCAACAGGTCCCGAAAGTTCCATCGAGGGTAAAGACGATCATCCGGTAGTCCAGATCGCCTACGAAGACGCTGAAGCTTATGCGAAATGGGCCGGCAAGAGGCTACCCACCGAAGCCGAGTGGGAATTCGCCGCACGCGGTGGTCGCACAGGTGAACTCTACGCTTGGGGAAACGAAATTCAAATCGATGGGAAATACCAAGCGAACATCTACCAAGGCCGGTTCCCGGTCGCAAAAGGGGATTCAGGACTTGATGGTTTCGTCGGCATCGCTCCTACAAAACAATACTCACCAAACCCCTTCGGTCTCTACGACATGGGGGGCAACGTTTGGGAATGGGTCAGCGACTGGTATCGCCCCGACTACTACGCTCGCTTGAACTCGACGGGAAAAGTCACTCGCAATCCCCAAGGACCTGATGAGAGCTTCGACCCGGTCGAACCCGATCAAAAGAAAAGGGTCCATCGCGGCGGGTCGTTCCTATGCAGCGATCTGTACTGCACTCGCTACATGGTCGGTACCCGTGGCAAAGGTGAAGTCCGCACGGCGAGCAATCACTGCGGCTTTCGATGCGTCAAAGATACAACCGCAACCGATGCGAAACCGCAATAACCAAAAACACCCTAATCAAAGCCTCAACAAACCATCCTCGGTGAGCCATCATCGGTAAGGCATCCTTAGTGAGCCAACCTCGATGAGGCATCCTCAGTGAGCCAACCTCGGTAGGCATCATCTTTAAGGCACGTAGCTCGAGGCACCAATAAAAAAATCCCGCCGGAAGTGTCTTGAACACTTTCCTGCGGGATCTGATTTCTTAGCTTTGCCGACACGAGCGGCAAAGCTTGTTCGCAGATCGTTCGCAACTCCTAGATTTAGGAGTCACCATATTCGCGAGTAGTCAAAATACCTGGTTGAGGAACTGGATACATTCCCTCAGCGTTCGCCTTTACAGGTGCTGGGCTCTCGTAAGTCATGGTATCCAAACCAGGAGCGAATTCATGCTCGCAGTTGAGCATGTCATCGTAGGTGATCTCAACACCGGTATGAGCCGCCATACGACCCATGCTTGTAACCAAGCTCGCTTTCACTCCGCGCTCAACTTCGTTGTAAGGTAGATCCTTGCGAATCGCATTGATCAAGTCGTTCCACTCCAACTGATATGGATTTGGCTCGTTAGGTGGACCTTGCCAAACGATGTTGTTGCGGGTCATGCTTTGACCCGAGTAGATCTTGCACTTCGCAGGTGCGTGACCGGAAGCGGAGATAACGGCACTTCCCTTCGTTCCGTGCGCGAAACTTGCAAACTCGTTTCGGCAACCTGGAATTGTACGTCCGTTGACGAACATCTTCGCACCATCGCCGAAGGTATACTCGATGGAATAGGTATCGAAGTTTTGATCGACGCAATCATTGCGATAATGTCGTCCACCGGAAGCGATCGCGCGCACGGGCCAATCTTCTTTCATCCAGCAGCATTCATCGATGTTGTGGATTAAGAAATCGCTGACCGCTCCACCGCTAGCCCACAGGAATCCATGGAAGCGACTGATTTGGAAGAGCAATTCACTCTTCATGTCGTCAGGCTTCTTCGTTACCGCAGCCGAACCGGTTGGTCCAGCCATTCGGTAAGCTCGCAGCATCATCAAGTCGCCAATTTCGCCATTGCGAATGCGATCGAGCAGTTCACCACGCACCACGCAGTGTCGGCACATCAAACCAACACCAACCTTCAAGTTTCGCTCGACGGATAGCTTGCCGAGTTCAAACATTCGCTTGCTCGTCGGTCCATCGACGGTCACAGGCTTTTCCATGAAAACGTTCAAACCCTTTTCGATCGCGTATTTGAACATCACCCATCGGAAAGCTGGAGGCGAAGTCAAAATCGCAATATCACCAGGACGCAACGTATCCATGGCTTGCTTGTAGCCATCAAAACTTACGAACTGACGTTCCTTGGGAACATCCACCTTCGTTGGGAAGTTTTCTTTGAGCTTCGAATAACTGCTGCTCAATCGGTTCTCGAAAACATCAGCCATCGCGACGAGTTCAATTTCGCCGTTGTCGACTTGCAATGCGTTTTCAGCAGCCCCGGTACCGCGGCCACCGCATCCGATCAATGCTACGCGGATCTTATTGTCTTCCGCAGAGTGAACCGAACGTGCGAGTGCACTGGTTAGCCCGGCAGCAGCGGCCAAACTCGTACCCGTTTTGATGAAACCTCTTCGATTCGAGCCCTTATCGCTCGAATCGCTTGATGGATTGATCACTTGTGTCATGGAACTTACTCCAATTTTGGATGGAAAGGAAAATGGACGAAATGGATTTCTGCTTGTTCGACGAACAAGCTGTTGAACTAATTAAAAATCGATGAAATGAATTAGCGTTCGAGAGGAACTGGTCGCTCTTTCTGGATCGGCTCAGAATACTCCCAAAACTTGTTCTTCTCTTCTTCACTGGGCTCCTGCAAAGGGCGCACGATACGGAACCCTACGTGCAATGCATCGGTAAGATACCAAATGCTTACCGGAGATTGTGGATCTTGTGCGATCCAGTCTTCAGTGGAACCTTCTCTCGCCGAGGAACGCAATGCAATCGCATCCTTATCCCAACCTCCACCGCGAACAACTCGTGGATAGAGTGTTTGTGGCACAAACAATGGATTGATCTTGGCCAAATCCATCTTGTATCCATCGGGGGTGTGTTGGTCGAGAACCCACTCTGCGACGTTGCCGTGCATATCATGAAGCCCCCAAGGATTTGGTTTCTTCAAACCAACCTTGTGGTATCCTTCCCCTGCGTTATCGGCGAACCAAGCGAAGTTTTCTAATTCAGCGGGATCATCACCGAAGGAATAAGTGGTTTGGGTCCCTGCTCGACAAGCGTACTCCCACTCGGCTTCCGTCGGCAAACGGTAGTACCTGCCAGTCTTGCGGGAAAGCCACTTGCAAAATGTCCTTGCGGCATGCTGCGTCATGCAAATCGCCGGGTAACCATGCTTGCCCATACCAAAGGTCATGTCGGTATAAGGCTTGGTCGGCTGACTCTTTTGAAACTCATCGGCCAACTCATCGCGCGGAGTCGCTTGGACTTTATTTACTTCGCGATAGAAGACGTCGAGATCCGACATCCAAACATCGTAAGCATCCCAAGTCAATTCGAACTTCGCCATCCAAAACGGTCCGACTTGGACCTCATGGACAGGACCTTCGTCCGCGTTGCGCCCCGCTTGAGAATCCTCGCTACCCATCCGAAAGCTTCCACCGGGAATCGGCAACATCTCGATCTTGGCAGCCGAATGCTCGACCTTCTCAACGTACGGCTTCATCTCTTTCTCAGAGCCCGCAGATGCATCCGGAATCTCTAAAACCGATCGAGCACTCCCCGCCGCTACTTCCTGTGCACTGGCCGAATTCGGCCCACAGGAAGCTGTCCAGAGCATCGAAGGGCAAATCCCCATTGCGATCCATCCAAAACGAACCGCATGACGAAAAAATTGTCGCTTCAAAACCATCCCTTTCATGATCGAGTAAGTCCCGTCTTCGCAACAAACTTAGTTAGCCGAAGGCAAAATTTCGACATTTCGGAACTTGACCGGATCGGAGTGACCGGCAAATCCAATGTGACCGCTAGCACGATCCTTGCCCGGATGCGGCGTGTTGGCCATGTATTCGTTGACGGTTGCCAAGTCGGCATCAAGGATCTTTGTTCCATTCAATTCCACTTGAATCTTCGACCCGTTGACCGTGACGACTTGATGATTCCATTCCCCAGTCGGACGCAAATAACCTCGTTTTGCAGCCACCATGCCGTAGGCACTCGCATGGGCTTGCCGCGCATCGATGCTCTTGTAATTCGGATGCCCATCATCGAGAACTTGCAATTCCGTCATACCGACATAAGCAGCATCTCCATGGCGTTGATCCTTCGGTAGCTGCTCGAGTTCTTCTGCACTTGGATAGCGGATCGCCAAACCGTTGTTGCCGGCAGGAGGAAGTTGAAAATCGACGCGGAAAACAAAATCGCCGTAGCTCTTCTCGGAGTACAAAACACCACCTTTGCCTTGAAGGCACTGAACGGCACCCTCGGTCACGGTGTAGTTACCAACCGCACCCTTCCAACCTGCCAAGTCTTTTCCATTGAAAAGCACATCGAACTTCTTGCTACTCTTCGACAACTCTTCGTCTTCAGCCTTACGCAAAATGTCATTGGCTTCCTCAGCGCTGAACTCCTGCAACTTGATGTTCTTGAATCGAATCTCAGCTCCGTGCGTTTGCAGCTGAATCGGGCCGCGTTGAATCAACGGTTGCCCAGGAGCGAAGTAATCATGAAGCCTAGCATCGACCACTACCGGCTTATCGTTGAGCCATACCCAGCATCGTTCTCCGACCAGTCGCATCTTCATGGTGTTCCATTGACCCACCGGATTGTCCGCACGCACCAAGG
>CAIJIZ010000319.1 GCA_903820735.1 uncultured Pirellula sp. | reverse complement strand
CGGATTCGATCGCGAGTTCGACAGATGCCAGCTACAAGTCAGCGACTCAGGGTTGGTGGGCGTTGGGCGCGACACTCGGAAGCTTCTTCGGTGCTCAAGCTGCGGTGAGACTCGGTGCTCGATGGAGCTACCTCTCGATCAGCGTTGGGGCGATCTGCACAACGTTGTGGATGTTTCTCGGAACCGAACCCTTGCAGGCGTCGTTCTTACCGACGGTCTTTCTCCAAGGTTTGGTGACGACATTGTTTTTCGGATGGTTGGCCGTCTACTTACCAAGCTTTTTTCCAGTCGAATTGCGAGCTTCCGGCAGCGGACTTGCATATAACGTCGGAAGATTTGCGACCGCTCTGGGTGTCTTCCTCGCAGGATATTTGCTAGCGTCATTCGGAAACAGTTATCCTCGCATCGGGGCCGCATGTGGTGTGCTTTATGGCGTAGGTATCTTTGCTTCGTTCGCTATCGGAACAGGGGTCCTGACAAGCCTTCCACGGGATTCGCAGGATGGCAAAAGCTGACCTACCTTTCGGACCTTGGGTTCGCTAAATTCACCTTCATGGCAATTCCTTTTCTTCGAAAAATACGGGAGTTATCCCAAATCAAAACCGCTCTGCCCCAAATCAAACCGGGCAGCACATCGACGGTACCCGCTTCGGAACATCAGTCTTACCGAGTCCAAGACAGGGTGGCGTATTGGTGTTTTCGTTTGATCGTAGCTTTTGTCCAGTCGCTGCCCCTTGAGCGTTCGCAACGGATCGCAAGCCTGATTGCAAGCTTCCTAACACATGTCGCACCGATACGCGGCAAGCTGGTGCGCGAGAATCTGCAGCGAGCTTTTCCCACATGGCAACCCGAGCAATCGGTCGCAACGCAGCAACAAATGTGGGAGCACTTAGTCCTGATGTTATGCGAAGTAGCGGTAGCACCTCGCAAGATTCATCGCGAAAACTGGTATGACCATTATCACATTTCGGTCGAAGATCGGCGAACGATGATGCAGATCGCTCTGGACCGTCGACCGAAAGTGCTTGTATCGGGTCACTTCGGCAACTTCGAATTGGCTGGGTATGTCACCGGTTTGTTTGGGATTGGCACCACCACAATTGCTCGGCCGCTCGACAATGGGTTCGTGCACGATTACATCAATCGCTTTAGATCGCTCGGTGGACAATACATGTTGCCGAAATCGGGCAGCGCAGCAGACATCGAACTGATCTTACAACAAGGTGGAGCGTTATCTTTGCTTGCCGATCAATACGGTGGCCCGAAAGGTTGCTGGGTCGAATTCTTGGGACATCCAGCATCTTGCCACAAAGCCCTCGCGCTCTTTACCCTCTCAAGTGGTGCTCCGATGATGGTTTGTTCTAATGTTCGAAAGGGTGAACCATTGTTATTCGAGACGAAGGTACTCGGGGTCGCCGACCCGCAAACAGAAGAATGTCCGAACTCCGTCGCGGACTTGACCCGATGGTATAACGCTTGCCTTGAATCCGAAATCCGAGAATTCCCAGGTCAGTACTGGTGGGTACACCACCGATGGAAAGGTGTTCCGCCAGCCAAGAAACGAACGGCTGAGTCGAGTCTTAGCGAGTCAACTTTACCTGCCAATTCCTGCGCGGGATCTTGCTAAAACCACCGATTTGCTTAGCTTACCACTCCTGCAACTCGACCTTTCCGCCACTGGATGATCCATGCCAAGAACACATCGCGCCTTTGGGCTCAGCATTACATATCCCGACAACTGGCAAGTCACCGAAGAAATTGAAACGGGTGAACCAGACATCGATCCAAACGAGCTGGACACCGATGAAGATGAATCGGGTCAGGAAGACAACCAACGGGTGGTCGGTTATCAAGTTCAAAGCCCCAACAGCGCGTTTGTCTCCGTCTACCCATTCGATCCAAGCACTTCTCCAAAAGAAGCAATTGCGCAAGCCGCCGAGGCGATCGGTTCCGAGTACGATAATGTCGAGCAAGACTCGTTTGAACCGCAGTTGGTGTACCATCCCGGTACGTTGTCAGATCCACAAGGGGAAGAACTGCACTTCTACTATTTGGACCTGTTGGTCTACGCGCGACTGATCGCATTCCGGTTACCAAGCCAGACGATCTTGGTACATTTCCAAGCTGAAGATGGAGAGTTCCGAGGTTTGGAAAAAGTTTTCGAAGCGATGCTGCTGACGCTATGTCAATCGATTCAGAAATAAATGGTTCTGGACGAATTCCGACGATACTATTACCGATCCTGTGCGCGGGATTTGGAAACACAGAGGCACAGAGAACACGGAGAAGAAACCCGCTCCTGCTTTATTTAAAATCCCTTTCAATCCTTTCTCTGTGTCTCTGTGT